>CALSAT010000131.1:0-9167 GCA_943372905.1 Bacteroides fragilis
TGAGCATTTTTTCGACAATAAGGCGTACATATTTCCTGGCGCCGGTAAAATCAGCATCAATGCGGTAGTCGAGTAAAGAAAAGCCTGCGGAAGGGATGCTTTCGATGGCGGCTTCCACAGCAGCGGACATAGTGCCGGAATAAATTACATTGATACTGTGATTAGCTCCATGATTGATGCCACTGAGACAAATATCAGGCTTGCGGTGGAGTACCTTGTCCACGGCCAGTTTTACACAATCAACCGGGGTGCCGGTACAGGACCATGTTTCCACATTGTCGATAGTATGGAGTTTGTGCAGTCGCAATGGCTGACCAATGGTAATGGCATGTCCCATGCCTGATTGCGGTTTATCCGGTGCCACCACTACTATTTTACCCATGTGTTTGACGGCCTCCACCAGGTTTTGAATGCCGGGTGCTGTCACACCATCATCATTGGTAATAAGAATTACAGGTTTCTCTTTTTTTACAGAAGCTTTAGGCTTAGCGACGGGAGCGGGTTTACTTTTCTTAGGAGATGGTTTTGTTTTTTTTGTCATACGCAGCAAAAATCTTTGTTTTTTCTGGCTTCGCCAAAAAGGGGTTGGCTGCGATATTGCAGCAATACCACGAAGGGATTTCCTTCGTGGTATTGCTCATTGCAGGCAGGATCTTTCTCTATTGTAAAGAAGGGAGTAATAAGTGCCGGGTCATTAATGGATAAAAAAAGATTTTGTTTATCTAAAATAATTAGTATTTTGCACTAACTTAATTAGTCAGCTATGGCCATTTCCAATCAAAACATGAAGTACCTGCGTAAGCTCAGGGGCTGGACGCAGGAAGAGTTTGCGAATAAGTTGCGGATCAAACGTTCCCTGTTGGGAGCATATGAAGAAGAAAGGGCGGAGCCCCGTATTGATGTGCTGGAAGTAGTATGTGATATGTTCAAACTGACACTGGACGATATTCTGCGTAAAGACCTGAGTGATAACAAAAGTAATTACCTGGCCAAGCGCAGAGCTATGAAGCTGGCGATGGGCCGTTCGGATATTCCCTTTGTACCGGTAAAGGCAGCAGCAGGTTACCTGGCAGGCTATGCTGATCCGGAGTTTATTGATGAACTGAATACCTTTACCCTGCCGATGCTTACGGGTGGTAATTACCGGGCCTTTGAGATCATTGGAGATTCGATGCTGCCTACACCCAGCGGTTCTGTGATTGTGGGTGAAAAGGTAGATAGCCTGGACGATGTAAAAAATAACGCTGCCTGTATTGTAGTCTCCCGAAATGAAGGAGTGGTGTATAAGCGGGTGCAAAAGAACCAACGGCAAAAGAACAAGCTGACCTTAGTAAGTGATAACCCTTCCTTCCATCCTTATACCGTGAACTCTGACGAGATACTGGAAATGTGGCAAGCCCAGATGGTAATTTCCCGTGCTAATACACAGCAGCGCTGGGATATGAACCAACTTAGTAGTATGGTTTCGGATTTGCAGGAGCAGGTTACTTCGTTGAAAAAGAGGATGAATTAGCCTTTTTACGCCATAAACAATTGTTTTTTCCCGGTTTTTGAGGGCAGCCTTCCACCCCTCAATTTTGTCTATTATCTTTGACCGTATCAACAATTGCATGGCGTTTAAAAATTATATCTGGCTACCCTTTGTATTAATTTGCGGAGAACTTTTTTCCCAAAATAAGGCTGTTGAAGCTATCAAAACAGAGCAGGCCCCCAAAATAGATGGCCGCCTGGATGATGCCGTTTGGAATACCCTCCCTGCCATATCAGATTTTGTACAAAACTTTCCTACTTACGGATTACCGTGTTCACAAAAAACAGACATAAAGATCGCTTACGACAACTTTGCCATTTATGTCGGTGCCTTTCTGTATGATGATCCGTCACTTATCCGTAAACAAATAACCGCCCGTGACGGTGAACAACAAAGTGACGTGGACTATTTTGCTATCTTCTTCGATACTTATAATGATAATCAGAACGGGTTTCAGTTTCTCGTTACCACGGCCAATGTGCAAACAGATGCCAGGCTGGGGCCTAATATGGGCGATGAATTTAGCCCCGGTGATAAGACCTGGGATGCTGTGTGGGATAGTAAAGTCCATATGCATCAGAATGGCTGGTCCGTGGAAATGCGTATTCCCTACATTTCCCTTCGCTTTTCCAAGAAAGAGGTGCAAAGCTGGGGATTGCAATTGCTTCGCTTTATCCGCCGCACCAATGAGAGCAGCTACTGGAGCCCTGTGAACCCCCAGGTAAATGGCTTTGTGAACCAGTTTGGAGACCTGAATGGATTGAAGAATATCATTCCTCCGCTGCGCCTTAGTTTTTCGCCCTATGTCACCACTGGTTACCGGAATTCTCCCCAGCCGAACGGAAGGCTTAATGAATGGCTACGCAATGGGGGCATGGATGTGAAGTACGGATTGAATGAAAGCTTTACCCTGGATGCCACCCTGATCCCTGACTTTGGCCAGGTGATATCTGATAATGTAGTAAATAACCTGACACCCTACGAGGTGCGGTTCACAGAGAACCGTCAGTTCTTTACGGAGGGTACGGAGATTTTTAATAAGGCTAACCTGTTCTATTCCCGCCGAATTGGCGCTACTCCGGATGGTTATTTTGGAGTAAGGGGATTTGTAGGAGCTAATCCCAACTGGACCATCGTTAAGAATCCTTCTGTTACACAACTATACAATGCGACCAAGTTTTCCGGCAGGACGGATAAAAAATTGGGTGTTGGCATTTTCAATGCCGTTACAGCCCCGATGGAAGCTAAGATCAGGAATACTATTACGGGAAAGGACTCTGCCATAGAAACATCTGCGCTGGCCAATTATAATATTGTGGTGCTGGACCAGGCTTTCAAAGGACGGTCTTATGTCACCTTCACCAATACCAATGTGATCAGAAATGGTAACGGCCGGGATGCGAATGTAACAGCGGTGGATGTGGCCTTGTATAATAAAAAGAATACAAAAGTGTTGCGGGGTACAGCCCGGTACAGCAAGATATGGGGTGCTAACCCTTATGACGGGTACAACACCACGCTGCGGTATGATAAAGTAGGGGGTAAATGGAATTATTATTTCTCAGGTAATGTCGAGTCTAAACGCTACGATCCCAATGACCTGGGTATCCTGACAGCGCCTAATGAAGTGACATACAGAGGCAGCCTTAGTTTTCGGCAACCACAACCTACCAAAAACTTTATCACCTATAGTTACTCCATCAGCCCCACCCTGCAGTACTTGTATCAGCCGTATGGCTTCAGCCGCTTTAGTGTGGCCGGTTCTGCTTTTTGGGTGTTCAAGAACTTTTGGGACGTAAGTGTGGAGGCAACAGTAATACCGGGACAGGAACGTAATTATTTTGAACTGAGAACAGATGGCCGTTACCTCAGCTACCCCACTAATTACTCCCTTGATATTGGAGGCAGCACTGACAGTCGCAAGAAACTATTTGTTCGGTTTGGTGGTGCGTATGCACTGGCACCTGATTATGACAACTTCTATCACAGCATCAGTTTAGGAATGCGTTTCCGCTTTACCAATAAATTTTCACTGGACCTGCAAACTGATTCGCATTTTGAAGAGAATCAATTGGGCTTTGCCTTTGCCCGGGAAACCAATGGCGAACCGATTGTGGGATTCCGTGATAACCGTGATTTTATCTCTGTTTTATCGGGGATATACAATTTCACCTCCCGGCTGAACCTCACCTTGCGGGCAAGACATTACTGGAACAAAGTAACCTATATCAGTTTTCACAATGTGGACAGCAAAGGATATTTATTGTCAAGACCTTTCATCAACGGGCAGGACGAAAACTATAATGCCTTTAATGTGGATGCTTTTCTAACCTGGGATTTTCGCCTGGGCAGCCGCCTCATCCTTGGATACAAGAATTGGCTGGGAGACGAAGAAGTGGTTAACCTTACCGGGAAGAACAGTTATCTCCGTAACCTCGGTGAATTATTTTCTCTCAATCATGGCAATGAATTTACCATCCGGTTTATCTATTTCCTGGATTATAATCAACTGCGTAAAAAACATTAGGTCATTTTCATGATCGAATTTTCCACGACTGCAAAAACATTTTCGTCCTTCTCCGGTGTTACCAAATAACCACCGGTGAAATGACTGAAAGCGGGTAGCACACAGCTGTCTTTTCTGAAATAATAACAGGGAAATTTCAGCGATTGCTTACCCTTGCCCGTGAGCCTGTAAGCCGGGTGAACATGTCCGCTGAATGTATAAAGGGCTTTACTATTGGCATACATTTTTTGATATCGTTTATCTTCATGCCGAAAACCAAATTTCCCGATCTCTAACTGCCAGGGATGAAGGGTTACACCGCCTTCGGCATACCACTGATCATCCAAGATGTCATGATTGCCTTTTACGAGATCTATTTGCAGTTGGGAAAAATCTTTTCTCCATTTTAAGAAAAGGTCCAGCTCTTTGTTTTGGGTGCTATGGGTAAAATCTCCAACAATGATCAGCCGCTCGGCTTTATAAAAGTATAATGCAGCCATCAGGCGCTGAAGGTCAGTCGTGTACACTTTTTGTGGGACAGCAATACCTTCCTTTCTGAAGTGCCCTGTTTTACCGAGGTGGACGTCTGTTACGATAAGTGTGTTCTGCTCTTCCCAAAACAGGCTTCTGTCCGTCGACATCCAGAATATATTATGCAGGATAATATGTGGGACAGGGTTTTGCATGTAAGGCGGCAAATCTACTGCAAAACATCGTTACTGTTCCAATTGCTGTTGCATCTTCCTCACCCGGTCCTCCAGTTTCTCGGAAGAAAGGTCTTCCCGCATACTGTCCACTTTTACCGGGAAACAGAAGGGAGTAAGCTGTTCAGGAAAACGGATCACAATGGTTGACTCCTGTATGCGTAACAGCATGTCTCGTAGTCGGACTTCTTCCATTTGCTGATCCATTACTTCCTGGTACGATTGACGTAGCAGTATATTTCCGGAATCGTATTCGGAAAACACATTGAAGAGCAGGGAAGCGGAGGATTGTAAGTGCCGGGCCTTCTTTTTTTCTCCGGGCATACCCTGGAAAATAAGGCCGCCTATTACTGCCACATCCCTGAATTTTCGCTTTGCCATTTCAGTGCTGTTTACACTGCGCTGAATATCATTCAGCAGATCATCCGATGAAAACAGTTCATAGACATTTGTATCGTCCACTGGTATTGGCTGATCGCTCAGGAGTTCAAAGCCATAATCATTCATGGCAAAGGAAAAAGTGATGGGACGTATCCGGCTGATCCGCCAGGCGAGTATGGCGGCCATTGCCTCATGCACCAATCTTCCTTCAAAAGGATACACGAAGAGATGAAAGCCATCTTTAGTTTCTATATGTTCGATGAGCAACTCGTTTTCTTTAGGCACATGAGATATTTTTTGTTGCAATTCAAAAAGCGGTTGTAAGGCGATCAGTTCTGCTGATAATGCTGATCCATCTGTTGTTGATGGTGAACCGGCTATGGAGAGCTGCTCTCTTAATTTCTTTCCCAGGTTGGCACTCAATGGCATACGTCCGCCATTCCAGCTGGGCACCATCGATTTTTTGGCATTGGATTTTCTCACCAGTACTGTCATGTCTTTTATCATCACAAATTCCAGGTTTCTTCCGGCCAGTGTAAATACATCGCCGGCTTCCAGGCGGGAGATAAAATATTCTTCAATTACACCAATGTATCCACCGGTTAGGAATTTTACTTTCAGCATAGCATCACTTACAATAGTGCCGATGTGCATCCTGTGGCGCATCGCAATTTTCCGGCTTTTGATCACATATAAGCCGTTGTCTATTTCTACTTTTTTAAAATCATCATATTGATGCATGGCCTGGCCGCCTTCCGTAATGAAATGAAGCAACTGGTACCATTCCTCTTCTGCCAGTTGGCGGAAACAGTAAGTAGAGATCACCTCTCTGTATGTTTCTTCCGGTGAAAAGCCATCCGAGATCGCAATTGTATTGAGGTATTGCAGCAGCACATCGTAGCAGAGCAATTTGGGGTCCCGGCTTTCGATCATATTTTCTGTGATGGCTTTTTTGAGTGCAGCGGCCTCCATCAGTTCTAATGAATGGGTGGGCAGAAAATAGATCTTGCTTACCGCATCCGGACTGTGGCCGCTCCGGCCGGCCCGTTGTAAGAACCTCGCTACTCCTTTGGGTGAGCCTACTTGTATCACCGTTTCTACCGGACGGAAGTCAACACCGAGATCGAGGCTGGCGGTACACACTACAGCTTTCAGGTTGCCGCTATGCAGGTTGTCTTCGATCCAGGTCCTTAGTTCCATATCAATAGAACCATGATGCAGGGCGATAGAACCGGCAAGATCAGGACATACAGTAAGCAGCGTTTGATACCAGGTCTCACTCATGCCCCTGGTATTGATAAAGATAAGAGTGGTGCGGCTTTGCTGAATGATAGGAATAAGCTTGTGCGCCAGTTTAATGCCTAAGTGGCCCGCCCAGGGATATTTTTCTATTTCATCCGGAAAGATGGATTCCACTTCAATCTTTTTTTGCAGATGCGCCGTCACGATCACTCCGCTTTTTTGCAAAGGGGCCAGCAATACATCTTTCGCTTCTTCTAAGTTGCCAATGGTGGCGGATATTCCCCAAACCGAAGCCCTGCCGTTCTCCATCGCCGGTTGACAATTTACAATCCTTGAAATTGCCAGCTCCACCTGTACGCCTCTTTTGGAACCCAGTAACTCATGCCATTCATCCACTGCAATTATTTTAAGCGAGGAGAAAAAATCAGGGTATCCCTTTTGCGCCAGCAGCAAGTGCAAACTTTCCGGTGTTATAATAAGCACTTCCGGCATTTGCCTTTTTTGCTTTGCTCTTTCAGCAGTATCGGTGTCACCATTACGAATGCCTACTCTCCATAGCAGCCCGGTTTCAGCTATTACTTCTTCCATGGCACGGCCAATATCTTTGGCTAATGCCCGAAGAGGGCTTATCCATAACAACTGCAAGCCATTATTCTTTTTTTGTTTGAAATCATCCGGATGCTGATTGATGAATTGAATAAGTGAGCCCAGAAAGACGGAGAAAGTTTTGCCACAACCAGTAGGGGCATTTACCAAACCACTTTGCTTATTGATGATATGCTGCCAGCTTTGCTGCTGGAACAGGAACGGGGAGTATCCTTTTGCCGCCAACCAGCCTGCAATGAACTGATATCCTTTAGTATTGTGCAACTCCTCCATGATATTAAAAGATGAAGTTACAGCACCCGGCTTTCAGTAGTTTTTATCAGGTAATGAAAATTATCAGAGAATGGATTTCAGCACTCCGTCCTGCCACTTCAGGAAGTGGAGTTTTTTATTTTCGAAATAATCCAGTGTCATGGTTTGTTTGTTCAATACCGGCTGTATATCAAAATCGGTAAAGAGTTTTACCTGCTTATTGCCAAGGTTGGAAGAAATGTCTTTGCCATATTGCTTTAGCAAACGGGCAAAGCGGAAAGTGACCTCGTAACCTCTGAAGACCATATCGGAAGGACGGGCAAACATTTTCTTAGTAAAATAATTGGTGATACTTTGGCTCACCTTATCAATTTTTGCATTGTAAAAGGGGGTGCTGTACACAATATCGATCCCTTTAAATTCAGGTTTGTTGAAATTGATACCATCCCAGGTGGGCATACCGACCACTGTCGACAGGTAATTCTGTTTAGTAAGAAGTGCCAGTTGCTGGACCAGTTTTTTACCAAAATTCTCATCAAGGCTGCCGGCCAAACAAACAGTTTGCGTAAGAGTATCAAGATGTGCTTTCAACTGGTTTACCGTAAAACTGTCGGGCAGATCAACATATTTGAATTTCAGGGGCACGGCCATTGTGTTCTTGCCGGATTCTTCCAGGTACATTTTTATCCGGTCTTCCAGCGATCCTTTTTTTCTGAATACCACGATAGGGCTCAGTGAATAATACTTCTGGAGATGCTTGTAAATACCTTCACACTGTGTACGTAATGTCGGGTTCAGCAAAACAAAAAATGGATTTCCGGTAACGCCGCCATCATTGGGCAGATTTGCATTTATTACCGGCACGTTTTTCCGGAGGCCGGCCTCTGCCAGTATTTTAGTTTCTGCGGCTGTACAGTGAGAAATGATGAGCTCCACATTTTCCAGTTCGGGTTTGTTCAATTGCTCTGCCAGCGATTCAGTGGCCGACCTGGTATCGTATATAAAAACTTCCAGCGGAACATATTCTTTTTTCAGCGAGTCGAGGGCCAGCTGAGCCCCTTCATAAAATTCCAGTCCGGGGTTAATGAATTTAGGAAAGGTATTGGCCGCATACCGGTATTTATTTTCTTCGTTAAAGGCCGAGTCAAGATATAAAGGAGCAAAAATGGCAATCTTATGTTTCGGTACTTCTGTTTGTGCATGAGAAACACGGAATGCGGAAGTAAGTACCAATAAAAGAAAAATATACTTTTTCATATTGTAAATTCTGATTCGCTGATTATTCCCATTCAATCGTGGCCGGTGGTTTACTGCTGATATCATACACCACCCGGTTGATGCCTCTTACATTGTTGATGATCTCGTTGGAAATATCAGCCAAAAACTCGTAAGGCAAATGTGCCCAGTCGGCTGTCATTCCATCCACACTTGTTACCGCCCTGAGCGCCACGGTAAATTCATACGTCCTTTCATCACCCATTACCCCCACACTTTTCACGGGCAGTAAGATAGCGCCTGCCTGCCAAACAGTTGCATATAAATTGTTATCCTTTAGCGCTTTAATATACAAGTGGTCTGCCTGCTGCAACAACTGTACCTTTTCTTCTGTAATTTCTCCCAATATTCGGATGGCCAGGCCTGGTCCGGGAAAGGGGTGCCGGTCGATCATTTCCGCGGGGATACCTAATTCCCGTCCTACTTTCCTTACTTCATCTTTAAAAAGGGAGCGAAGCGGCTCCACCAGTTCCAGGTGCAGGTGGTCAGGAAGACCGCCCACATTATGATGAGATTTAATGGTAACCGAAGGGCCATGTACTGATACACTTTCAATAACGTCAGGGTAAATGGTTCCCTGGCCCAGGAGGCCGACCCCCTCTATTTTCTTGGATTCTTCCTGGAATACATCAATGAACAGGCTGCCGATCACTTTTCTTTTTTCCTCCGG
>CALSAT010000132.1:0-9150 GCA_943372905.1 Bacteroides fragilis
TATTTTTTAGGAGGAGTTTACTTTAAGTCCATTTTACTTACCTATGTATCCGATACACTTATAAGACTTGAGCTCAGTAATATTTATACACCTAAGCTTTATGCGGACTATCACAAAAGAGCCAAACAGGATTTTCGTCAGCTTTGTAAATATTTAAAGGAACAGTGGAATACGGCAGGCAGTAAAAAAACATTCATACAGACGTCTGATAAACGCATTATCTCCTCCGGATTTCAGTGGAATACAGAGGACAAAACCATGAAAGTAGCTTTGTATGAGGACAAAAGTAAAACTAACCGGCTTTATTTTGTATCGATTACGTTAGAACTATCCAGGTATGATTAAACAGCCTACAACATCGGATTACTGTCTAAAGCGGTTGGAAGGTTTCTGTTCTTCTCCCAATGAGTAATCCATTACTCAAAAGGTTCAACTCTTCTTCGCCACCACCATCCAATCCCACGGTTTGGGTTCTTTCAGCCAGGCTGGGGGCTTTACAAATTCCGTATCCCAGTTGTACTCTATCTTTTGAAACTCTTCGGCTGTAAAGCCTTCAGTGCCCAGCAGCAGTTGTAATTCTTCTTTCAGGTAATGTTTATGCGGTACGTCATCAATATCGGCATTGCCCTGGCGGATATTGTTCCATTTGCGAAGGGCTTCTTTCGCATTCTTTGTGACCGGGAATAATTGCTTATCAATTTTGTATTGCTGCTGAATGATGCTGGTGAGCAACCAGGATTCCAGCGAAGGAATAGTGATCACGATCCGGCCACCCTTTTTAATGCAGGATGACAGTGAGTGAAAGAATTTCGTTCTGTCTTTCTGCAAAGGAGTAAGGATGGCATTGATGCAGATGCCAAAATCGCAGGCGGGCAGGCGGGTGCTGCGGCCACTCATATCAGCCCGCCGGTATTCTACGTTCTTATATTGCGGGTAAAGCTGCGCTGCTATTTCAAGGTTCTTAGCAGAAATATCCACTGCCACTACTTTTTTAAAAGCAGGAGAAAGTACCGGCAACCATTTTCCTATGGCACAGCCAATATCGATAACTGTTTTTTTAGGCGAAGCATTTTTATTGATCACAGACCGGATGAGGGCTTTTTTATCATTTTGAAGCACATCAAATATTTCCTCGTTGTACGAAGGCGCCATTTTTTCCCAGTAAGTTCTTTTCATGAGTCAGTAAGTTTTCCACAAAATACAATTTGGTCTGCTTTTCGCAGTTTTTAGATAGTGCAACATACGATGGTGGGAAAAAATACAGTTGCATAATTATGCCTTGATTTTAGACAAGAAAGTGGCTGCCCCCAATTATTATTGGGGGCAGCCCTTTCATTCTTAAAAACCAGGTGTCACGAAAACCCTTTTATTATTGCATTTGCATAGTCTTTGGTGGCCATGCCTCCGGTGCATCCGCTGCCGCTGATGGACAGGGCCTGCTGCAGATCATCATATACCCAGATAAAACTGCCGCCAATATTTAATTTGCTCCAGGTGGCGCATTGCGGTTGTACCTGTTCGGGACAAAGAGTGCCGTATGTCCATTGCTGGTTTTGTGTATCATAACTGCGGCACCATAAGCCTGCACAAATAAATGAAGCGGCATCAAAACTGCCACCGATGGCTTGCTGCAAAGGCTGTATCCACGTATTGTTCAATACATTGTTTGGAGCATTGGGGCCACCCCCGGCATAGCACTGAAGGTTGAAACCACTAACGGCATCCTGGTTCCAGTTATATAATTGCTGCATGCAATCGATCCAGAAACCGGGGCTATCAAACGGGCAGAAGCTGACCTTAAAACCAACCGAATACAGCATTTGTGAAAAGCTGACGATCACATATTCATCACTGGTATCAGATAATTCTTCATTGTCCAGGTCAATACCATCTATAGTGGGGAATGCTTTGCGTAATGCGGCAAAGTTTTGATATAAGATACTATTCGGGTTGTTGGGGCTGTTAGTAATACCCTGGCTTCTCTCATTATCAATGATGGTCTTGATGGTGGTGTAATCCTGTACCCAGGGCACCGCACCGCCAAAGGAGAAATAGATACTGGTGATGCTGCTGGCATTGCCGGGGCTGTTCTTCATGGCGGCTACCTGGGCGGGCCAGCCTGCAGCGCCTTTATACACGCCGCCGCTGATGATCATATCATTGCCATTAAAAATAATATCACCATACTGCTGGCCGGGAATGGAAGGACGGCCAATATGAAAGAGGCCCATGATAAGATTGGTGAATCCGGAGCCTTTCAGGTCGGCCGCATACGTATCGATGTTGGTGGCATCGGTATAGCCTTCTGCATATAATCCAAGTGGAACTGACATAGTTTTTTATTTTAAATGATGATAAGCAATAAGAAAAGCAGCAGCAGTATTCATTCCCGCTGCATATTCTATTTATTACCCCGCTGTCGCAGCTTCTTCCCTGATAAAACCATTGAGCGAAGTAAGGGTTTGCACCAGTACAAAGGAACTGCCATCATTGCCGCTGAGGAAGAGATGGCCGTACTGCTTTACAAAACCGGTAAATACCTCTCCGTTCAAATGTGCCAGGAAGGCATCTTTGTCTTTATAACATTCAAAGAAAACGATCTCGCCATCGTACGGAAGGGGAAGATTCATTTGGGCATAGTCAGTTGTCTGTGGTATGTACACCAGTGTATCCGGTTCTTTTTCTTTTACTTGTGCAGCCAGTTGTTTAATGGCAGCAAAGGCTTCGTCTTTTTTTCCGGGTAAGATGGTCCATTTAGCAATTAGTTGATACATGTTATTTGTTTAATGGTGATAAGATCATTGTACGTATTCAAAACTCGGACCTGCCATCAGTCCATCATCTCCGAGAGGTGTTTTCATCAGTTCGATGGCTTTATACTTCAGGTCATACATTAGTCCCACACCGGTAATCAGTAAAGAAGGTTGTCCGTTGCAGGCATCATGTATATTATTCAGCAGCGCCATATAGGTCTTATTAAAATCATACATTTTTTGCCATACAGGTGAACCTTCGGGCAGGTCACTCATTTTTGGATTCAACTGCATATTATATACAGCATCCCAGTCCACATTTACAGGTGGTCCGCTGGGGTCATCATGCACACTATCGGTGGGCTTGTATTTTTGTCCGTGATAGATCTCATTGAACCGGAAGTAGTGTGCATACTCTATATCTTCTCCAAACATTTCCTGGTCCGGATCGTCGATCGTATTATCTATACCTTCTCCCTGGCCCACTATTTCATCAATGGCTTCCAGTGCATCTTCCAGCTTATATACAGCGATCAGTTTTCCCCCGCTGCCATAATACTGCTCACTGGTAACCTGTGGCTGCCGTTCTCCTTTAAATATCTCTCCGTTAGTAAGCTCATTCAGTTGAATAAGATCACGGCGCACTGCCATATAGAATTCACCGATGGAATGATAATCATTCCCATCATGTTCGGGATGCTCGGCCGATTTTTCTATTTGCAGGAAAATATCGACCGATGCTTTGGAAAATTTTTCCAGGTTCACAGTAAATGATTCATCTATCATGGGTAACTTGGTAGGATAGCCCGGGATGAAATCTTTAGTATTGATCACCGGTTGGCCCCCGATGGCATTGAGTATGTTGGCGGCCATCACCATGTGGAGCATTTCTTCCACCACAATGCTGCGGATGGTATTCACGGCAAATTCATTGGTGCCATCTTTAATAGAATATAAAGCGCATAAATAAGGTGGAATGGTGGAATGTTCCAGTTTAATGGCCTGCTGCAGGTTTTCCAGCAGTCTCTTTTTTATTTCCTCCGGATCTGGTGGCGCTGTATCTGCCATGGCCCGGCCTTTCAGTAAAGACTGATCTGGTTTATCTTCCGGAACAAAGCGTTGCCGTTTAGGATTATTTTTTTGGAAGAACTTGCTCATGATGGTTAGTTTTCTAATTGTTTAAGAATAGCCTCGGCTGCTTTATAGGTTAATGCGGTCATGGTAAGGGTGGGGTTGGAGGTGCCCAGGGTAGGCATATTGCCACATCCCACTAAGTAAAGATTGCCATGGTCCCAGGTGCGCTGGTCAGGGTTTACGACAGACGAATTGCTGTCTGATCCCATGCGGTGGGTGCCTACGATATGACCGGCTCCGGCAAAATTGTATACCTTTCCTTTGTACTGTACATGATCGGGATTTTGTGCGGAGTAGCTGGTGAAGTCCTGCACATTGTACGCTTTATACAACTGGTCAGATACTTTCTTCGCCGCTTCAAATGACCGTTGCATATAATCTGAGGCGCTGTAATGGATCACCGGGCGATAATTTCCCAACTGATCTTTATACCGCGGATCGATAGTGACCCGGTTGCCAGGTTCAGGTAATTGTTCACATTCAAAGTGCAGCAATAACTGGCGGGGTATGATATCGCTCAAATGGTCACGAAGTTGTTTGCCAAACATTCCCTGTCCGACGGCATTACTTACATCAGAGCCGGGAGCGAAGGTGGGCCAGGCCCAGCCCCAATTATCTATAGGCGATATCCAGGCAGCATGTTCTTTTCTGAAATCCCCATCCCGGAAGGTGGGGATATTGGTGGTGGAACCGGGCCCGCGGTAAGGGAATCCTTTTTTAGGCAACAAGCCCCAGGTAAGCATTACCATGTGGTCCATCAGGTTTCTTCCCACCTGGTCGCTGGAGTTGGCAATACCGGATGCCAGTAACAGTTTGGCATTTTCAATGGCGCTGGCGGCCAGCACATATATCTTGCCTTTGGCGATCCCTTTTTCATAAATGGGAGAATTGCCGTAGCGGTACTTTTTATATGCGATGCCGGTTATATCCATCGATCCCTTATCATACAATACCTCCGAAGCCACCGCCTGGGTGATGATATCCAGATTATCATGATCTGCGGTACGTAATGTTTTCAGTGCATTGTACTTGGCCTGCACGGGACAGATGGGTACACAACTGGAGTTGCCTTCGCAACGCTGACCGGTGTAGGGATCCCAAAGTGAGCCAACAGGATCATATTCTACATCGGTTTTTTCCAGTTCTAATTTCTGTGTCTTCTTGTTCCAAGCCACACCTGCATATTTATAAGCTGGTTCAGGAATAGAATTTCTTCCCTGCGGGGTGGCCACATAGGAGATGGTGTATTCCTTTTCATTCAATTCTACGGTAACTGTTTTTCCATTGGTGATCTCGATGATCGTTTGGTCCAGGTAACTCTGTGGTATCTTCTGCATGGGGAACACATAGTCTTTACCATAGTTATTAACCGGTTCCACGTCCGGGCCTATTTGTTCTTTTACATCACCGGCAATACCGATCTCGTTTTCTGCCATCTCATAATACCGCATCAGATCGTAGTAGGTAAAAGGCCAGTCCACCGCCACGCCGTATTTAGTTTGCATCTGAAAATCATTGGGCAGCATCCGCGGAGTGCTTCCGAGCCAGTGCAGAGTGGTGCCACCGGGGCCACGGTAACAATCGCTGGCAAAAGGGATGGGGCCAGCCTGCACCAAATAACCTTTAGTGGAAGGACTGCAACTGTTGGGTATTGGTGCAATATCCAGTACATCCGGCGATGGGGCATCGGGCAAATTGGGATATGGAGAGTTGGGCACTTTTGCCGCTGCTTTATAATAAGTGTCCAGGTAAAACTGGTAGTTCTGGTAAGCGCCTTCTTTATCCATTGCAATTCCTGCCTGCAAACCAGCTTCCAGCAGCAATACTTTTTTACCGGCACAGGTCAGTGTTTTAGCCATTACTGATCCGGCAATGCCAGATCCTACAATGACAACATCATATTCGTCGCATTTCATGGTGGTTGATTTTTGTGTTTAATGATAATTGGAGAACCGTTGTACGGGCAGTACCTGTTCAAACTAAACGCTGAACGGTGGTAAAGCCCAGGAGCCATAGCCCGGTTGTTTGGCACCTGGAGGATGGGCATCGGCCACATTCCATACCAGGGCTTCTTTGTACGAATCTGTACTCAGGACATCGTTACCATAGTTGCCGGTGTACCAAAGCAGGATGATGGTTTTGGCGATACCATTGTAGCAGGAGTCCGGGATGAGCCGGGCAGCAATCGCTTCGTTGATGCTGGCTTCATCACCGTGGCTGCTTGCTAAAATAGCAGCCACTTCCTCGTAGAAGTAGCCGAGCACTTCGGGATCATTATTATCCCTGATGGCGGCGTAGTAGGGTTCCACCATGCCGGTACCTAAAAGATCTGTTTCGCTGAATCCGGTTAAGTAAGCAGAAATGGTGAGAAAGGTGGCGTTGTTGCTGGTGTTCATGTTGGATGGAGTTGGTTAATGGTTATTTTGGTACTCAACCTACGACATCCTATGATTCAGGCAATACCATAAAATGGTTATTTTTCGGGCAGGGCGCCAGGGGGCTGCTCTTTTCTACCGGTAAATAAGAGGAAAGCCCTATAAAAGAAAGTAAAGCCGAAGAAGATAAGCGGCATTATATCGCAAACTCGCCGATATGCCACAGGATGCCGGATGGATCGTGCAGAAAACATTCCCGGCCCCAATCAAGCTTACGGACTGGCACTAATCTTACCTGATCATATTTGGCGGGCAGGTTCAGCGCCGACAATTCATTCCAATAGCGGTCCACATCATCCACTTCCAGGAAGAGCATGGTATTATCTACCCAGTCTTTTACATACGCTTTTTGTAAGTAAAACCCGATGCCTTCTGTTTTGAAATAAGACATCGATGGCCCGAGGGGAACTTCTTCGAAGCCGAGATCAAGATAAAAGTTTCTTGATACCTCAAAATCTTTTGCCCCGATGAATGGGCGGATGGAACGGGCATTATGTTTCATGAATTGTCTTATTTAAAATATGCGGCTGGTGTGTTTTGTACTAAAATCACCAGGTAATAACAGCAGCTAAATTATACAGAATAAGGAAATAATGAGTGGGAAAGGAGAGTGGCGGTGCAGAAGGCGGCTGCGATAGCTCTGGCGTATGTGCAATAATCGGCGCTGCAAAAGGATAACCGCTTTCAGGAAAGGAGATTTTTTAAGGGGAGTGGGGACAATTTTTTTTCAATCGTGATTGTAAACTATAGCTTTAACTGGTAATCTATGACCAGAATAAAGTAGTGTTTATCAGCAGTTCGAAAGAAATCATTTGATGCGGTATTATGACCACTGCCCTGGCATTAACGACAAGGCCAAATAAAGTCTGCCAGATTTATTTACATTTATGGGCATATCAGGCAGCAAAATTGTTGATCAATAAGAAAATGTTGGTAAGAGCCTGATCAAATAAGTATAAGATGGAAACAAACTTTCCCATTATCACAACAGAGCGGCTTTTGCTGCGACAATTTGCTGACAGCGACCTTGAGAATGTTTTCAGGGGACTTTCGCAACCTGATGTGATCAAGTATTATGGGGTGAGTTACCAGACATTGGAGGCGACGAAGGCGCAAATGGATTTTTTTGCTGATCTTGAAATAAATGGCACCGGTATCTGGTGGGCAGTTTGCTCCCCGGACAACGTGACTTTTTACGGCGCCGGAGGATTAAACAGTTTAAGCAAAGAGCATCAAAAAGCAGAGATCGGATTTTGGTTGCTCCCGGAATTCTGGGGCAAGGGAATATTAGCAGAGGCCATGCCGCTAATATGTAATTATGGATTTGAGAATCTAGGGCTGCACCGGATAGAAGGTATTGTGGAAACCGAAAATACAAATTGTAAAAACGCAATGGCTAAACTTGATTTCCGGCATGAGGGAACTATGCGGGACTGCGAGATCAAGAATGGCCGATTCATCAGCCTGGATATTTATGCAAAATTGAAGGCCCCGTACTAATAACGAACCCTCCCTGCTGCCAGGCACTCCGTATCGTTATACTAACAATCGTTATCTTCGCACCCAATTAATTAATTTATATGAAGGAAGTATATATCGTTTCCGCAGTACGTACCCCCATGGGCAGTTTTGGCGGATCTCTGAAAGCTTTATCTGCTACACAATTGGGCGCTGCGGCTATTAAAGGGGCCCTGCAAAAGGCCGGGGTGGATGCCAGCCTGGTGCAGGACGTATTAATGGGCTGCGTGATCCAGGCCAACCTGGGGCAGGCGCCGGCGAGGCAGGCAGCTAAGTTTGCCGGTCTGCCCAACGAAGTGAATTGTACTACTGTAAATAAAGTATGTGCCAGCGGTATGAAAGCTATTGCACAGGCTGCACAAAGCATCCTGCTCGGCGATGCGGATATAGTAGTGGCCGGTGGCATGGAAAGCATGAGCAACGTGCCTTTTTACACTGACAGCCTTCGCTGGGGAAATAAATACGGCAATACCTCTTTGATAGACGGTCTTGCCAAAGACGGGCTGACCGATGTATATGATGGCAAGGCGATGGGCAATGCTGCTGAGCTTTGTGCCAGCACCTGCGGCATCAGTCGGGAAGAACAGGATGCCTTTGCGGTAGAGAGTTACAAACGCAGCCAGGCCGCCTGGGAAAAAGGATTGTTTGATAATGAAGTGGTACCGGTGGAAATACCACAGAGAAAAGGTGACCCGGTGGTATTTGCCAAAGATGAAGAACCCTACAATGTAAAGTTTGATAAGATACCCTCGCTGAGTCCTGCTTTTGTAAAGGAGGGTACCGTGACTGCCGCCAATGCCAGTACGATGAATGATGGGGCGGCGGCATTGGTATTAATGAGCAAAGAAAAGGCGGATGAACTGGGATTGAAACCCATTGCCAAAATACTGTCTTATGCCGATGCGGAGCAGGCACCGGAATGGTTCACCACCACACCGGCTGTAGCCGTGCCGAAAGCGGTGGCAAAAGCGGGATTGACAATGGAAGATATTTCTTACTGGGAGCTGAACGAGGCCTTTGCCGTGGTGGGCATAGAGAACAGTAAGCGGATGAAACTGGACCCTGCCAGGGTAAATGTGCACGGGGGAGCCGTATCACTGGGCCACCCGCTGGGATGCAGCGGTGCCAGGATCATAGTTACGCTGATCAATGTATTGAAAGCTAATAATGCGAAATACGGAGCAGCAGGCATTTGCAATGGCGGCGGCGGGGCGAGTGCGATGGTTATTGAAAGTTTGTAGTTCAGCATTATAATCCTGTTCTATAGGCGGCATTCGAAGAATGTCGCTTTTGTACCACTTTCGTTACAC
>CALSAT010000133.1:0-9120 GCA_943372905.1 Bacteroides fragilis
TGAGTTTCCTTACCCCGCTGCCACCAATGTAGCAGGTATCGTAGGAGGGATGGAGTATCCCGGTATTGTGTTTTGCAGCTCCGGCTCCTCCGGAGGAGATCTGTGGGGTGTTACCGATCATGAATTTGGGCATACCTGGTTCCCTATGATAGTAGGAAGCAACGAAAGAAAATATGCCTGGATGGATGAAGGCTTCAACACATTTATCAATGCCGGTTCCACAGATGCCTTTAATAAAGGAGAGTTCAAATCAACCGGGTTTTTCGATGATCCCAGTTCATCATTTATGATAAAGTACACTTTTGGAGAAACAATGGACGGTCTTTATACCGTACCCGATGTCATCCAGCAGGGCAACCTGGGAATTGCAGCCTATTTAAAACCCGCACAGATGCTTACCGCCCTGCGGGAGGTGGTACTTGGTGAAGAACGATTTGATGCAGCCTTCAGAGAATATATCAGCCGCTGGGCTTTCAAACACCCCACCCCCTGGGATTTCTTTCACACCATGGAAAATGTGTCCGGTGAAGACCTCGGCTGGTTTTGGCGGGCATGGGTGCTCAACACCTGGAAACTCGACCTGGGCGTAAAAGAAGTAACATACAATGATGAGAATCCTGAAAAAGGTGCCGCCATCGTTATCGAAACATTGGAAAAAATGGTGATGCCCGTAACCGTACTGGTAAAAGAGGCCAATGGCAAAGAGCATAAGCTCAACCTGCCCGTAGAAATATGGCAGCGGGGCGCCGGCTGGACCTTTGATGTACCCACCACCAGTGAAATAAAAGAAGTAGTGCTCGATCCCGACAAAAAACTACCCGATTGGGATAGAGACAATAATACCTGGAAGAAGAAAGGATTTTAAAATAATAATGAGTTAGGTAAAAGGTTTGTCAACAATTAGAACTCCATATTGCTTGTTACTGTATTAACTCATTATTGAAATTAATTTTCAAAGCCCCATAGAGGCGAAATGTAAAATATTTCGTCCCCGTGGGGCTATGATTTTAATAATAGATTTATTGCTGGGCTTATTATTGTCAAAACTCCCGCCGTCGCTCACGATCTCCCTTCCTGCAATTTCACTTCTGCCGCCTGCTGTTTCACTTATGTTTACTTGACCCTTACTTCTCCTTCCTGCTACCTTACTTTTCCCTCCTGCTACCTTACTTTTCCCTCCTGCGGACTTACTTCTCCTTCCTGCCAACTTACTTTTTCCTCCTGCGGACTTACTTTTCCTTCCTGCGACTTTACTTTTCCCTCCTGCGGACTTACTTTTCCCTCCTGCGGACTTACTTCTCCTTCCTGCCAACTTACTTTTTCCTCCTGCGACTTTACTTTTCCCTCCTACGGACTTACTTTTCCTTCCTGCGGACTTACTTTTCCTTCCTGCGACCTTACTTTTCCCTCCTGCCATAGTGCTTTTTCCACCTGCACGGATAATCCTTCGGCCTGCTTTCACAATTCTTCCCCCTCCTCCTTCAATATCAGCTACCGCTACATCAATAAACAGGATATCTCCTTTAATAAAGTTCCCCTCCTGCCCGATTTTTCCAACGGAGATGACGATTTACTGCCGGGATTGGCTAAAAATGCCGCCAGCCAGCATAGCATTCCCGTCGTCTTGCATGATTTTTCTTGTCCCAACCAGTGTTGGAGTCATAACCGGGATTGTTGAAGCCTTAGCAGGAAAAGTGATGAGGTCCGGGTAGCGGGCAAAGCCCTTTTACGGCACCGTTTATTGAATAGCGCCGTTTTGTTCAGTACGTTCTTCGCCGATAGAGTCGGCATTTACGATAGATAGTTTTTCCACCGCGGCTTGAGCAGCTATCTGTGAGGCATCTTTTTTATTAAAAGCCTTGCCTTCGGCAATATTCTTTCCGTCCACCACGGCAGCCACGGTAAAGAGGCGACGGCCATTTTCCAATTTTTCATTTAGTGTTTCAAACTCCAGCACTTTGCCATTCTTATTCGCCCAGCCATAGAGTTTATTTTTATGGTTGATCTCCAGTATCTCCAGGTCATCCATGAACATATGCGGAAGTATGATGCAATCCAGTACCCACTTACTGGCTTTCTTATATCCATGATCGAGGTAAATGGCCCCTACTAATGCTTCCAGCGTATTGCCAAATATCTGGCTCACCTTCAGCGAACCATCCATTTTATTAAACACAGTGATCTTTTTAAGCCCCATGCGAATGGCTATTTCATTCAATTGCTGGCGGTTCACCATCTTACTGCGCATCTCCGTCAGAAAACCTTCTTCTTTGTAGGGATACCGTTTAAAAAGGTAATCAGCTATCATAGCACTCAGCACAGCATCGCCGAGGTACTCCAGCCGTTCATTATTTTCATCTGTAGCTTCCCGTACCGAGCGGTGGGTAAGGGCTGTTTTGTATAAGGACACATTGCCGGGTTTAAACCCCAACAGATTCCGCAACTCCTTTTTAAAAGAAGAGCCGGATTCTTTAGTAAAAATATTTTTAAAAAAATCCACGGCGGTTAAGCTACGAAAAAGTTGACAGGTTTGAAAGTTTAAACGTTGAAATGTTGAGCAGCAGCCTTACCAACTTACCACTTGTTAACCTTTAAACTTCTTCACGATCACACAGGCATTGTGTCCGCCAAAGCCAAACGTATTGCTGAGTGCTGCATTTACAGTACGGGATTGTGCCTTATTAAATGTAAAATTCAGTCGGGGATCCAGCTCTGGGTCATCAGTAAAATGATTGATGGTGGGAGGCACTATATTATGGATCAGGGCTTGTATACTGGCGATAGCTTCAATAACGCCGGCTGCACCAAGGCAATGTCCTGTCATAGATTTGGTAGCACTGATATTTAAGTTATAAGCATGCTCACCAAATACTTTGGTAATGGCCTTTACTTCGGCCCCATCGCCAATTGGCGTAGAAGTACCATGTGTATTGATGTAGTCGATCTCTTCTGGTTTCATACCGGCGTCATCCAAAGCCACCAGCATTACATTCATAGCGCCAAGTCCTTCAGGGTGCGGGGCAGTGATGTGATGTGCATCAGCAGTAGCGCCACAACCGGCTATTTCACAATATATCTTAGCACCTCTTGCCTTAGCATGTTCGAGTTCTTCCAGCACCAAAATACCGGCCGCTTCACCCATTACAAAGCCATCCCTGTCCTTATCATAAGGGCGGCTGGCCGTTTTAGGATCATCGTTTCTCTCACTCATGGCTTTCATAGCATTAAAGCCACCCACACCCGCCTCGCTGATCACCGCTTCACTGCCACCGGTAAGAATAATGTCTGATTTGCCTAAGCGTATTAAATTAAATGCATCCATGATAGCGTTGGTGCTGCTGGCACAGGCACTTACCACCGCAAAGTTGGGCCCGCGGAGATTATGCCTCATGCTGATCTGCCCTGCTGCTATATCAAGGATCATTTTGGGAATAAAGAAAGGATTGAAACGGGGAGTGCCGTCACCACGGGCAAAATCGGTTACCTCATGCTGGAAAGTAATAAGACCTCCAATACCACTGGCAAATACTACTCCCACCCTGTCAGGATTGATATTATCTTTTGTAAGGCCGGCATCTGTCATTGCCTGGTCGCTTACTACCAATGCCAGTTGGGTAAACCGGTCTATCTTACGGGCTTCTTTTTTATCCAGGAATTGGGTAGGCTCAAAGTTTTTTATTTCGCAGGCAAAGCGGGTACGGAATTTAGATGCATCAAATAAGGTGATCATATCTGCTCCGGACACTCCATTGACCAACCCGTTCCAGTAATCCTGAACGTTATTGCCTAAAGGGGTGAGGGCCCCTATACCTGTTACAACAACCCGTTTTAGCTCCATATAGCTTTAAGATAATTCAGTTTTGGTAAATATACAACTACCCGTCCGCAGATGGTCACCTAAAGAAAATTGTACGAAGTAAAAAAACCGCCTTCCCTGTTTCAACAGTAAGAAGGCGGATTAATTTATTTCCCTGCTTCTGGCAGTCATACTATGGCTGCTGCCGGGTTTACTTATTTAGCATGCTCTTCCAGGTATGCTACTGCCTGACCAACGGTAGTGATGGTTTCGGCTTGTTCATCCGGGATAGAGATGTTGAATTCTTTTTCAAATTCCATAATGAGCTCTACCGTATCCAATGAATCGGCGCCAAGATCATTGGTGAAAGAAGCTTCGCTGGTTACTTCTGCTTCGTCTACACCTAATTTGTCTACGATGATCTTTTTTACTCTTGATGCAATGTCTGACATGTTCTTAAGTTTTGTTTATTGGGTGCAAAAATATACTTTTTGAATTAATAAGCATCCAAAACAGCTTTTTTTCCGGTTTTAAACCAACTCCCTGAAAACGAAGGGATAATAATCAGAACAGGACCATATTAGTCGGAAAATAAGGCCTTAAACGGTTGGTCGTTTTGTAAGTTCTTTGTAATTTGATGTTCTCCCCAAACAACTATCTGGTTATGGCATTAAAAATTCTTGATCATGGCAGCTTCGAATACCGTCAAATGGTGAAACTGAGGGATGATGTTCTGCGCAAGCCGCTGGGTCTTGGCTTCACACCGGAAGAGCTGGAGGAAGAAAAATCAAATATGCTGATCGGCGCCTTTGAGGAGGAGGATATTCTCGGTTGCTGTATGCTGGTAGAAGAAAACCCCGGCACTGTAAGGCTGCGGCAAATGGCCGTGCTGAATAACCTGCAGGGAAAAGGAATTGGCAGGGCCTTGATGACATTTGCAGAAAACATTGCCCGCGACAGGGGCTATAAAACACTCTCCATGCATGCCCGCAAAAATGCTATTGGATTTTATGAAAAAATGGGCTACCGGGTAGCAAGCGATGAATTTACCGAGGTCACTATTCCGCACTATGTGATGGAGAAAAAACTGGTTTAATTAAAAGTGAATAGATAAAAGATTATAGTTCTTCAACCACAAAGAATCTTCTGCTTGATAAACGACCGTTGATCCAGCACGCCAACTATTAGTTATTAGTTTTTACCTGTTACCTATCCTTTTTTCACCTTGCTCTTTATCAGTTGCCGTAACTCATATACTTCATCAGTATCCTTGCACCCACTTTTAGGCACCAGGAAAAAAGAACGGCTGTCGAAGTACAGGTGAAAGAAATGGGGACTTTCTAAATAACTCTTCAATGCCGTCCAGGGCCAGGTTTTGGAACCACCTCCTTCATGCCCAAGAGTAAAATGCTCTTCCGTAAAATCCATACTGAAATTATGCTTGAAGGTAACAGCTCTGCGGTACACAATAGCAGGAAGGAAAAACATAAAACTTACCATCAGCACCACCCATAAAAAAGAACCTACAAAAAATGCTGCCGGCGATATTTTTCCTGTCGCATATAAAATAATTGATACCAGCGCAAACACATTTACCAAAATGATCATAAGGCGAATTTCCAGCCGGCTGATAAAATGATACCGCAATGCCTGCATTACCTGTCCTTTTTCATACCCGAAATAAATAATCATAGCATTCTGTTATAGTTCGTGACCAATTTTAGCGATCTTCCATTCGTCGCCTTCCTTTTTCATCAATAAGGATACAAATGTAGCTTCCTCTTTCTTACCGTTATTATCAAAAGATCCTTTCACTTCCACCGTTACATATCCTCCCGACCATTTCATCGGCCATGCGCCAGACCTGTTTATCTCCTTCACCAGGTATTCGGGTCCTTCCTGGCCACCAGTGTACCAATCATAATCAAAGCCATACGGTATCTCATCTTCCCTGTCCACCTTGAAAGCTGAATCACATTCCAGTAAAAACTGTTTTTGATTCATGATAAACTCCTCGCCCAGTTGCGGCACATTAGTGCGGATGAATTGATGATATTTATCCACCTCTTTCCAGTCGATACGGTAAGGCGGCCTGTCTGTTTTCTTTATCCCATCATACAACTGAAAGGCCATCAGTTTTTGATCATTCTTATTATACCAGTTGTAAAAATCCTTTATCACGGTCCGAATAATAACGGAGTCAGTTGATTGCTGATCGTCAGCAACGGCGGATGATGGGTTACCGGTGGCGGATGGTGCCGGTAAAACCGGGTCTTTCTTTTTATCCTTACAGGCTGCAAATGTGAAAAAAAACAGCAGGAGGTAAATAAGTAGTTTCATGTGTGGTTATCTTGGTGTTTTTAAATCTTTTTCCATAATGCTCCACTCGCCCAGTTTCTCTCCCTTTACCCCTAAAAATTCAACGGTCAGTTTTCTTTCAGTAGCTTTTCCACTAAAGGTGAATCTCCCATAGTTTTGCTTTTCATCTATGCCCAATACCCGGTAAGGATTGTCTTTTTCCGGTCCCCAAAAAGAATGGGTGCCTGATGTTAGTGGCGAAACAGTAATATCATATAAAGAATAGGTACCCGGCCTGTCCACTTTTATGATCTCACTGTGATGCCTGTCGCCGGTAAGAAAAATAACGCCATTGATCTTGTATTCTTTCAAAAAACTCATCAGTTCATCATACTCTGCCGGGCATCTTGACAGCTTATCATACGGAGATGCAGGATTCAATACCTGGCTGCCCACGGCTATGATCTTAAATGTAGCAGAACTGTACAGTAACGAATTTTTCAGCCAGTCCATTTGTTGTCTTCCCAACATTGTCTTCTCAGGATTTGGTTTACCATCCACGGAATCTTTCATTCTGTCGGCGCTGCGCCTCCAGCGATCGTCTGTCATAAAAACATCGGCATCGCCCCAGCTTATCATGGTATAAGTGCCCTGTCCGTTCTCCCCGGAAGATGGATTGCAGAAATAGGAGTTGAATACTTTGCGGCTGGCTTCTTTGAGAATATAATTTTTACCGATATCATTGGGGCCATAATCATGGTCGTCCCAGATGGCCAGTTGCGGCATGGCTTTCCAGAAGTTTTGTAGGATGGGTGTGGCCCTGTCGTGACTGGCCCTGTACCAAAGTCCCCACTCGCTGTAGTAATCCACATCACGAGTGTACCAGGCATCGCCGAGCCATAGCATGAAGGCGGATTTCTCTCTGGCCATTGTTTCAAAAATAGAAGAGTCCTTGCCATAAGGAGTGGCTGGCCTGTCGAGCTTTACCATGTCAGTGTACTTTCGGTCATACTCCGGCTGGTTGAAATACGAGCAGGATCCGGTAAGGAAACTAAATTCTGGTACAGGTTTTCTCCATTGCCACAGGTCTTTGGTGGTAAACTCTCCCGTGCCCGTGGTGGCTTTTCCATTGATCCATACTTTATATTGGTAAGTGGTATTAAAATCAAGTCCGCCTACAGTAAAATAAATAGGATTGAATTCATTGCCCAATTCCCCTTTATATACTATGGTTTTCGTTTTGGGGTCTCCTTTCTTTTTATATTGAATAGCTGCCGACTTCACCTCCTGCGATACCTCCACCCATATTTTAGCATCCCTGAGTTCGACGGGGCCAAGCATGGGACCGGAAATAATGCGGGGTTGCTGTGCTGATAGGTTTGCCGATACAGCTACCAGGATAAGGAAAGAAAAGAATTGCTTCATTGCAGTAGATTTTGGCTGCACAATTTAAGGCAGAAAATAAAAAGCCAATATGAAATAAAAAAGCCGTCCCGGATTACAGGACGGCTTTTACTATGTAAAAGGAATTATATTATTTCCAACCCTGGCCGTTTGCGGGCAGTTTCAGTGCCTGGCAAACTTGCTCGTAAGACATTCTTTTAAGTTGCTCTGCAGTATAATTAGTACCGCCTACACCTGCAGTTCTGCCACCAGAAACAACACCCGGGATCAGGATATAACGAAACTGACCACCTGAATTAATATTGGTAAATGTGATCGGAGCGGCAGTATTATTTAAAATATAAAACACATAAGTGATCTTGTTCAGAGAAGCTCTGTAATCCACTGTTTCGATGTTATTCGGAGCTGCGAGAGGAAGAGGAATGTTATAAGGTAGTGCTATGGGATTGTTGCTTGTAACACCTCCCCTGAAATAGCAAAGTATCACACCCTGGTCCAGAATTGACTGAGAAAGACTTGGTGCAGCAACGATAAATCTTTTTGCATTACCTCCATTCAATGACAACATGGCGGTGTCTGCACCCCAGTTACCTGGTTCAGTAGTCCATGCTGAGTAGATAACATTGGCTGTGCCAGCAGGGCCTTGCGGACCAGTAGGACCAGTGGGACCCGAAGGACCAGTAGGGCCGGTAGGGCCTGTGGGGCCAGTAGGACCAGTAGCTCCTGTAGGGCCTTGTGCGCCGTTAGCACCAACAGGGCCTTCCGGACCTTCTTTAGTGCAACTAATGGCTATAAATGTAATGGCAAATGCTAAAAGGGATAAAAGTCTGAGCTTTCTCATAGCGTTTTAATTTGGCTGTTTAATTAGTTTCGGTTTAAAAGTAAAGGGAAATTTCCTCATTACCAAGAGAAAATAAAGGTAAAGGAAAAAAAGCCATCCCGCCATCTGTTTTACCAAAAAAAATAAGGATTGGCCTTTTTTATTGAAAGGCTATATTTGTCCAAAGTCTGATTGTTGTTATGCAAAAGATCAAATGTTTTTTTACCAGCATTTTGCTATTGTCTGCTTTTGTGGTTAATGGCCAGTTTGCCAAAGGAGACCGGATGGCCGGTGCATCTGTAGGCAGCATTTTTTTCAACTCCGGCAATTCTGATGTTACTTTCCCGCAGAGCAGAGGCTATTCCAGTACCAGCAGAGGCTATGGCCTGCGTATAGAACCGAGCTTTGGCTGGTTCATAACCGAAAAAACAGCCATCGGTGCTTCAGTGAATATCAACCCTACCGGACAGAAGATACGCTATGAAGACCTCGGCACCACTTTCCAGGAAGACAAGAACACTAATTTCAATATAGGCGTTGGAGGATTTATACGCAATTATTTTGGTGGAGCCAGCTCCTTCCGGCCATTTGGCCAGTTCGGGTTCAATGCCGGTATCAATTCCGGTACATCCGACGGTTTTAAATATTATGACGGTACGCCAGATTATAAGACCAGCTATGATGGTAAATCATCCGGTGGCTTTTTTGCAAATGCTATTTTGCAAGTGGGCTTTACAAAAATGGTGGGTACACAAACGGGACTTGATTTCTACCTGGGCTATAATTATTCATATAATAAGAA
>CALSAT010000134.1:0-9107 GCA_943372905.1 Bacteroides fragilis
AACTCTTCATTGTCCCAAATTACTTTTTTTAGTAGTTGGGCTTGTTTCACATTTATGCATGTATTATTAGGTGGCGGACACAATCCTCCCCAATCTAAAGGCAATAGTTGACTATCAATTTGGTATATTTCTTTCCCATTTGCCATTGAAGTCACAACTGCTGCCACCCCTTTTTCGCTTTGACCTTTAATTCTCTCTCGATAAGCCAAATAAATTCTTAGGACATTATCCTTATCACTCTCTGTTAAGGCCGCAACGTTAATTAAATAAACCAATAATTGGTTTCTATCCATATCAATAAAGGATGTGTTACTAAGATTCGAATTATACTGAATATTATAATCTTTTATGAATCTAACAGCATCCGAAATTGAGATCGGTTCGGTGTCGAAAAACGATCTTACTTCCTTGTTCTTGGGGAAACCACTAAACCAGCTTGCATATGACTTATCATCGTCCTTTTTCCTCTTTAATATCACATAATCACATTTATTATTCGGATTTGGATAAATAACCTTATACTTTTTCGATATGTAATTACCACACACACTTTTTCGGGAAACAATTATATATCCCAAAACAATTGTAGTAAGGATAAAGAACATCAAAAGAAGCTTTAAGTAGCTGAATGATCTTTTCATAATAAATAATTTAATTAATAATATGCTATAAATCTCCGTTCAACTGCTATACTCTCAAAAAGGTAATTTCACCCAATCCCCCGTCTTTTCACCCTCTTAAGTTAGGTGATTATCTTTTCAAATATGGCTCTCAAATTCAAAACCTTTATTCTGTTAAATATTTAAAAGAGTTTCCTGAAAATCTTAAGAGTAAGGGGCGATTTCCGAAAAGCCTGATGAGTAGGAATAAAAAAACAAAATACAAACAATGTCAACAGAAACAAATGCTGCTGTTGCAGCAATCATTCCACCTGGAGTTATAGTTGCTTATGGTGGAGAAAACATCCCATTAGGATGGGAGCTTTGTCAGGGACAAAGAGTAAGAAAGGACGATAGCAAATACAAAGACCTTTTTGAAGCCATCGGTACAGCCTGGGGCGGAACCGGCACACCTTTTTTTCATTTACCCGATCTCCGTGGGATTTTTCTCAGGGGTGTATCGGGCGATAGTGACAGAGATGCTGAAAAGAAAGACAGGCTCCCTGCAAGACCTGATGATGCCGACATTAACAATCAAGGAAATAAAGGCAATGCAGTAGGATCGTATCAAATGGATGCTTTGCAATCTCACAACCATGGGTATAATGCCAAAAAAGCCGAGGCTGAAGGTGGTAAAGGCTTTTGGGGTTTTGATTTTGACAATAATTCCTCCACCGGAAGACAACCGTTTCGGATTGATTCGACAGGAGGGGTAGAAACAAGACCCAAGAATGCCTATGTAAACTATATGATTAAACTTTAATCTGTCCCCGTTAATTATAAACCGGCTTTACAGCCGGTTTTTTCATTCCACCGTCTTTTCACCCTTTTAATCTCCGCCTTTCTCCCGTTTTTCATAACCCTTTATCCCTTCATTTTTACAGGGAAACACTTAGTCTATAAAATAAGTGACCCCTTACCCTGTGAACCACCATAAACATTCACCATAAAAATCACAGGTTATGAAATTGAAACAATTACTCTTACTCGTCGTGCTGCTGATCACCTCCTGCCTGCTTACTTTTTCGCTTTTTGCCCAGCCCACCACCACAGGGCTGATCTGCCATTTTAAACTGGATGGCAATACCTCCAACATTGGTCCGGCCAATGTAACCGCCAGTGCCGTCAGCACTAGCTACACCACCAATAATGCGAATGCAACCAGCCGGGCCCTGCAGTTTGGCGGCAACCTGAACTCCTATATCGACTTTGTTGATAACGGTAACCTGGATTTTGCAGGCACGAATAACTTCACCGTGTCTTTTTCCTTCTTTTTTAATGGCACCACCACCAGCGGGCTGATAGACAACTGCCTGAACTATGGCGGCTGGGGTGTCTGGCTATGGAGTACCGTGGCGGGCACCTGGAACCTGCAATTCAACTATAAGAATAACTCGGTGGGCAGCGCTGCCGCTACCAACTTTGCTATCGGCACCTGGCACCATGTGGCCGCCGTTCGTAATAACGGTACCATTTCATTGTACATAGACGGTGCATTCCGACTTTCTGCCACCGAAGGCACCACTGCACCTACTTACCCCATTAATATGCAGGCCGGCGCTATGTGCTATGCCAGCTTTTCCCCTCCCCGCTATAATCCTTTCGGTGGTAAGATAGATGAGATACGGGTGTATAACCGGGCCCTTTCGGCAGCAGAGATCATTGTATTAGCTCCTTTCTCGCTGCCCCTGAAAATGGGCGATTTTACCGCCGTGAAAAAATCAGCCGGCATTCAACTGGATTGGGAAACCCTGTCTGAAGAGAATACCTCGCATTTTGATGTGGAGCGCAGTACCGATGGTATCCACTTCTCCTATATTGGTAAAGTAAATGCAGCGGGCAATTCATCCGATAAACTGGCTTATACTTTTACCGATGTCAATCCGGCGAGCGGTACCAATTTCTACCGGCTGAAAATGGCTGACCTGGATGGTACTTCTTCTCTTAGCCGGGTGATCGCCGTGAAAAGCGGAATCAATTTATTAACCATCGAATTATTTCCCAACCCGGCCAATGAGGTACTACAGGTGCAGATACCGGCCGCAAGAAAGGAAGCTGTGAGCCTTTTTATTACCGATGCCCTGGGCAAGAATTTGTACAGCAGGTCCATTCAACTGACTGAGGGGAATAATGTGCTGAGCATACCTGTGCAGCAGTTGCCCAAAGGCCATTATTACCTGGTTCTGAACAATAAAGAGGGTCGCCAATCGAAAGCATTTGTAAAACAATAGATATACCTCCTGCTGTTTCAGCAGAGACAGGGCATGTGCTGATGAGGCATTCCTTGTCTCTGCTTTTTCACAATAAAAAGTTAACGACCCCCTTTTTTCACCATTCGTCAGGAAATTGTCACACTTCAGATAAATGGGGTTATTGACAACGTGACTGCGCTATATCTTCGAAATACGAAACGCTTAGTAATTACGTTTGAAATAGTAACATTCGGAAGCCAGAAGCGTCTCTGTTCGTATTAACCGCTGTTAAAGTGTAGTCATGAAACTCAAACCAACAACCAACCTTTTTCTTGCCGTATGGCTGCTATCCGCTGTCAACGGATTTGCGCAAACCGCCCCTCCTAAACAATTACCGGCCAACAGGACCACCAAGACTGTTAAGATCGATGGCCTGATCACTGATGAAGCCTGGAAAGATGCGGCTAAAGCCACGGGCTTTATCGAATTCCGGCCGAAAGTGGGTGCGGCCGAAAATAATGAAACCCGCACCGAAGCCTGGCTGATGTATGATGATGAAGGCATCTACTTTGGCGGCTACTGCTACGAACGCACCAAAGACAGCATTGCCACCGAGCTCTCAGGCCGTGATGGCTTTGGTACCAACGATTTTATCGGACTCATCTTAGATACTTATAATGATAAGCTGAACGGGTTTGAATATTTTCTTACCCCGCTTGGCGAACAGTGGGATGCCAAAGTAGGTTCTTCTAACAACGATAATGGCGGGGAAGATTTTAGCTGGAATGCCGTTTGGAAAAGTGGCGCCGTTATTCATAATGATGGATGGAGCTTCGAATTTTTTATTCCTTTTGCGGCCATTCGTTTTGGGAAAAAAGATGTGCAAAACTGGGGGCTGAATATTACCCGGCGCAAGCAAAAAACTGGTCAGCAGTTTATGTGGAACCCTATCGATCCGAATGTAAATGGGTTCCTTACACAGGAAGGTTTGTGGACAGGCGTTACCAACATCAAACCACCACTACGTCTTCAGTTCTCGCCTTATTTTTCTGTGTATGCCAATCATTTTCCCGCCAATCAACCGGGTGTAAAAAATCTTACGAGCCAGGTAAATGGTGGTATGGATGTGAAGTATGGCATCAACCAGGCTTTTACTCTTGATGCTACACTGATCCCAGACTTTGGCCAGGTTCAGAGTGATAACCAGGTGCTGAACCTTACACCTTTTGATGTGCAGTTTAATGAGCAACGTACATTTTTTACTGAAGGCACGGAACTGTTTGGCAAAGGAGGGTTATTTTACTCACGTCGCCTGGGCGTGGAGCCTGTGTACTGGAGCAACCCTTATGTGTCACTTCAGCCTAATGAACAGGTAATATCGGAACAACGGGAAGCTAAACTGATCAACGCTTCGAAAATTTCCGGACGCACCCAAAAGGGATTGGGAATTGGTCTGCTAAACGGGCTTACGAAGCCCCGGATAGCAGTAATAGAAAACAGTTTAACAAAAGAGCAGCGGGAAACTCAAATAGAGCCGCTGACCAACTACAATGTGCTTGTACTGGATCAAACCCTGAAAAATAATTCGAGTGTTTCGCTGGTAAACACCAATGTGTGGCGAAGCGGAAGCGCTTATGATGCCAATGTAACTGCTGCTTTATTTGATTTGAATGACAAAAAGAACACCTGGAATGTGGGAGGAAAAGCAGCCGTAAGCAACCAAGTAGGTTTTATAACCGGTGGGGAAACACAAACCGGGTATAGCCAGCAACTCTATTTTGGAAAAACCAGCGGCCGCTTCAATTTTAATGTGTGGCAAGAACTGGCCAACACAAAATACACCCACCGTGATCTTGGATATTTTACCAACAATAATTTCCTGGACCATGGCTATAATGCCAGCTACCGGTGGATAGAACCGAAAGGTTTTTACAACAGGATATTTATTAATACAGGTGCCCGGTTCAGCAAATTATTAAAGCCTATAGCTGATATTTCACAACAGTACCAGGAATCAAATATCCGGTTTAATGTTAACATCCAATCCAAGAAACTTTGGTGGGTGGGAACCTTTAACAACTTTACATTCCGCAGTAATGATTTTTATGAGCCCCGCAGAGAGGGTTGGTTTTTCAGAAGAGGTGCCAGCCTGATAGTTGGGGGATGGTTTGAAAGCAATGAAGCCAAAAAATATTCTTTTGTTGCAGAAATTTTCACCCGTACCTTTTTTAATTTTTATAATGGTTTCAGCTACCAGTTGTTCCTGCGGCAGCAATACCGCTTTAACAACAAACTTACCGTATCGCACAGCATCAATACTAACCCGCTGTTTAACAATATAGGCTATGCGTTTGTGCCCAACAGCAGTGACATCAACTTTGCCCGCCGTAAGCGTAGTACGATAGAAAATATCCTGTTCGTAAAATACAGTTTTACCAACAAAATGGGGCTTACATTCCGGGCAAGGCACTACCTGAGCAATGTAAGCAAAAAAGAATTTTTCCTGCTGCAAAAAGATGGCAGTTTGAAATCGTCGGCTTTTATTCCCGGTGCAGATCAGAACTTAAACCTGTTTAATATTGACATGGTCTATACCTGGCAGTTTGCCCCAGGCAGCTTTATCAATATTGTATGGAAAGATGCGGTTCAAAATTTTACAAGAGAAGTGGAAGAAAATTATTTCAAAAATTTCGGCCGTACGCTTGAGTCTGATCAGAACAACAATGTATCCTTTAAGATCATTTACTTCCTGGATTATTTGGATATCAAGAAATGGAAAAAGAAGAAATAAAGAATCTTTTAAAAAAACCAGTCACTCGAAAGACTGGTTTTTTATTTCATTACGGGCCCATACTCCGGTTTCCAGTCGTACTTCCAGCGGCGGTGGCTCCATAAATAATTGGCCGGGTCATCCTTAATGATCTCCTCCAGGGAGTCTTTATACATCACGGTTAACTGTTCCGGCGAATAATCTGAACCATTTTCAGCAAGCAGTTTTGTATAAAAATGGTAATGCCCTCTTTTTAACTTGCGGAAGCCCACTATTACGACTGCCGTATTATTTTTTACCGCCCCCTTTGCCGGTCCTGTAACAAACGGTGCCGGTTTACCAAAAAAATTCATCCAATATGCATTGGCAGGGTCGCCGGGATTTTGGTCGGCCGCCAGCCCAAATGCATACTGTTGGGAAAAAATGGGGTGTACCGTTTTCTTGTACTCCGTAGCGGAGATCAAAATAGTGCCGTAGCGTTTTCTGATATTATAAAATATTTTGTCTAATGCTTTATTACTGACAGGCATGTAAATACCAACAAAAGGTACTTTCAGTGTAAGTGCAGCAAGCATATTTCCAAACTCCCAATTGAACTGGTGCCCGGCCATAATATGAACATTACAACCCTTTGCCGTAAGCTCATTTATCTTTTCAAAATCGCTGGTACTTCTTTTCAGTATCTGTTTTTTACTGATCGTAATGAACTTGATGGATTCAATAAACGTGTCAATAAAATTGTGGTAAAACCGCTTAGCGATCCTTATTCTCTCTGCTTTCGTTTTGTCCGGGAAGGCTATCGCCAGGTTGTTCATCACCACCGGTCGCCGGTATTTGAATGCATAAAAAACCAATCCATAGATACCATCACCAATAATATACAATACAGAAAGTGGTAACAGAGATATTAACCAAAGAGCGCCTTTTACAACATAATACATAGCTGGTAAAGATAATCAACTATAATACGATGTTTTGTACCAAATGGCTCTTGCCCGGATAATCCGTGTTGAAATGAAGGCCGCGGCTTTCTTTACGGAAGCTGGCCCCTTTTACGATCAGGTAACCAACAGTGATCATATTGCGCAGCTCCAGCAGTTGGGGTGACAGGGTGCTGCTTTCATACAATTGTTCTGTTTCTTCCCACAATAGATCAAGCCGGCGCAGGGCACGTTGCAAACGAATATCATTCCGTACTATACCCACATAATCACTCATCACCTGCTGCAATTCTTTCAGGCTTTGTGTGATCAGGATCATTTCTTTGGGTTCAGTAGTGCCGGTGGCGTTCCAATCGGGAATGGCGGCCACCCCACCCCCCGAAAGGGGGCTTTGGAAACCGCTTGAGGTAATAAGCCTGCTTGCATACGAAGACTCTAAAACCCCTCTTCCTTCGGAGGGGCTTGGGGAGGCTATATCCATAAAACACCGGTGTGCAAATACCATCGCTTCCAATAAAGAATTACTCGCCAGCCTGTTGGCGCCATGCAAACCCGTAGAAGCACATTCTCCGCAGGCATACAAATTACGGATGGAGCTTCGCCCCCACTCATCTGTTTTAATACCGCCGCAACTATAGTGTGCAGCCGGAGAAACCGGTATCATGTGTTTGGTGATATCTATGCCAATTGACAAGCACTTCTCATAAATATTAGGAAAATGCTCGGTGAATTTTTCTTTGCCAAAATGGCGGCAGTCCAGCCACACATGTTCTGTACCGGTTCGTTTCATCTCACTGTCTATGGCCCTGGCCACAATATCCCGCGGGGCAAGGTCTTTGCGTTCATCATAGCGCTCCATGAAAGCTTCGCCATCCTTGTTTCGTAAAATACCTCCATCACCCCGAACAGCTTCCGTTATTAAAAAGGCCTGTCCTTTTACACCTGGTTCATACAAAGCAGTTGGGTGAAACTGGATGAACTCCATATTCTCCACCCTGCCTTTTGCCCGGTACACCATTGCCACTCCATCGCCGGTGGCTATTGATGGGTTAGTAGTGGTGCGGTACACCTGTCCATTGCCACCCGTAGCCAGCAAAGTGATATGGGCGAGTATTTTCTCGATCTTATTCGTTTCAAGATTTAACACATACACGCCATAGCATTCCACATCCGGTGTGGCTTTATTTACCAGGTAACCCAAATGGTGCTGGGTGATGATATCCACCACAAAGCAATGCTTGATGAATTCGATATTCTTTTGTGCTGCAACGGCATCAATGAGGGCCCGTTCCATTTCACGGCCTGTCACATCTTTATGATGCAGGATCCGAAACTCAGAATGTCCTCCCTCTTTTCCTCTTTTATAATCGCCATCATCCTCTTTGTCAAACTTGGCACCCCAGTCGATGATCTCCTGCACCCTGTCCGGGCCTTCCTTTACCACTATCTCCACTACCTTTTCATTGCACAATCCATCCCCGGCCACCAGGGTATCTTCAATATGTTTTTCAAAGCTATCATTCTCCATATCATTCACCACGGCTATACCACCCTGTGCATATTTGGTATTGGTTTCATCGGCGGTGGCCTTTGTCATTACCAACACTTTCTTATCAGGAAACTCGTTCGCCACTTTCAGGGCATAGGTGAGCCCGGCAATACCTGAACCAATTACAAGGAAATCTGTTTGTTGCATATTGAAATTCTTACGAATCAGCAGTTAAATAATCCGCCGCTCCTTTTATTATACAAAACTGCGCAGCGCCATATGTGAGCATGATAATAACACCTGCCATATCAAATGGTTGATAAAATTTATTGATTGCCAGCACCGAGTCTGAAATAACAAAGAGAAGGGCGCCTGTCATCATCCACTTACCTGCTATTTTATTGCTGATATATAACATATGCATCGCCAGCATGAACATTGTACTGATAACGATCCCATACACCAGTACCGGTACTTTCATATCCTTCAGGTAAGGCGCCAGCAGCCAGATGAGCCCTGCATAATATACGGCCACCACGGCAAGGGGCCATCCTTTGCTTTGTACTTTTTCGATCACCTTTACCCGGTAAAAGAAAATAATATAAAAGATATGTGCCAGCAAAAAAGAAGATAAACCGAGCAGGAAGAACAACTCATTTCGGTCTGCAAATAACAGCAGCACATCACCCAACATGGAAAAGAGCATTGCAAACAATATCCATTTTGCCAATCCTTTTGTAATGGAACTGATACGGGAATCAAAATAGCCGAGCAGCACCGTCATTATAAGCGGCTTGAAGACCATTTGAAGCTCTTCATTACGTACCTGCATACTGGTAATATGGCCGGCCAGTACAAGTACAAATAATAATATCCAGTGTTTTTCTTTCATCAGAATTTATGCATCTACCCAGGCACCATTCTCCTTAATTAGTTCTATCAATTCTTTTACTGCCACTTCGCTGTTCACATTTTTCTTCACTACTTCCTTGCCTTTGTATAAAGTGATCTTACCCGGCCCGCTGCCTACGTACCCAAAATCTGCATCGGCCATTT
>CALSAT010000135.1:0-9049 GCA_943372905.1 Bacteroides fragilis
CACCGGGGCCTGCTTCGGATAGGTACAGAAAGGGCCGTCTTGCATACCGACGGGAAGTGCTAAACGACAAGAATCATGCTATATTGCAGTATTGACTCCAAAATTTTTGTTATGACATTACAAGAAGCGCAACTGCGGGTAGATGGCTGGATAAAAACAACAGGTGTCCGCTACTTCAGCGAACTAACCAATATGGCCATACTGACGGAGGAAGTGGGGGAACTGGCCCGCATCATGGCCCGGCAATATGGCGACCAAAGTTTTAAAGAAAGTGATAAGGACCGGAATATGGCTGATGAAATGGCCGATGTATTGTGGGTGCTGATTTGCCTGGCCAACCAAACTGGAGTAAACCTGACCGAGGCGCTGGAACAAAATTTTGAAAAGAAGAACATCAGGGATGCGGACCGGCATAAAAATAATGAGAAGCTGAAACCCTCCACCCCTAAAGAGGAGTAAAAGGAAACCAAAAGATAATGTACTTTATTTTTGGTGATTAGAAGACAGAATTCCTAAGGCAGCTCAATCAGGCACAAAAGCTGGTAAACTACTTTTCACGGGAATCTTCATTATATGAAAACCCCGGTTCTATTATCTTTGCCGCCTATGGCAAACGATACGAATAAATTTCAGGCGATCATTTCGCATTGTAAAGAATACGGCTTTATTTTTCCCAGTAGTGAGATATATGATGGCTTACAGGCGGTGTATGACTATGGCCAGATGGGCAGTGAGCTGAAAAAGAACATCAAAGACTATTGGTGGAGAAGCATGACGCAGCTACACGATAATATCGTAGGTATAGATGCGGCCATCTTCATGCACCCTACCACCTGGAAGGCCAGCGGTCACGTTGATAATTTCAACGACCCGATGATCGATAATAAGGATAGCAAGAAACGCTACCGGGTGGATCATTTGATAGAAGGACATGCGGAAACACTTAGAACAGAAGGAAAAGAAAAAGATGCGGATGACCTGCTGGCGCAAATGGATTCGCTGCTGGCCAAGGATGATTTTGCCGGTTTGAAACTGCTCATTGAAGACAACAAGATCAAATGTACCATTAGTGAAACTTGCAACTGGACAGATATCCGCCAGTTCAACCTGATGTTCTCTACTGAATTTGGCTCTACTGTCTCTGCGGATGATGAGGATAACAAGGTGTACTTGCGCCCGGAAACAGCACAGGGCATCTTTGTCAACTTTCTGAATGTGCAGAAGACCGGCCGGATGAAAATACCTTTTGGTATTGCACAGATCGGTAAGGCTTTTAGGAATGAGATCGTGGCCAGGCAATTCATCTTCCGTATGCGGGAGTTCGAACAAATGGAAATGCAGTTCTTCATCCGCCCCGGCACACAAAGGGAATGGTATGAAAAATGGAAAGCCATCAGGTTGGAATGGCACTTAAGTCTCGGTATGCCTGCGGATAAATACCGCTATCACGACCATGTGAAGCTGGCCCACTATGCAGATGCCGCTTGTGATATCGAATTTGAATTCCCGATCGGTTTCAAAGAACTGGAAGGTATCCACAGCCGTACCGACTTCGACCTGAAGCAACACCAGGAATACAGCAAAAAGAAACAGCAGTATTTTGATAATGATATTGATCCGGCCACGGGCAAGCCCTACGGTAATTATATTCCGTATGTAATTGAAACGTCTATTGGTTTGGACAGGATGTTCCTGGCGGTCATCAGCCAGGCATATGAAGAGCAAGATATGAGTACCACTGAAAGGCCGGACAGCAGGGTGGTGTTGAAATTTCCTGCTAAAATGGCGCCGATCAAACTGGCGATACTTCCATTGACCAAGAAAGACGGCCTGCCTGAAATTGCGGAAAAGATTATGACAGATTGCAAACCGCATTTTCGTTGCTTCTACGAAGAGAAGGATTCAATTGGTAAACGTTATCGCCGTATGGATGCTTTGGGTACTCCGTTTTGTGTAACGGTGGATCATCAAACAAAAGAAGATAATACTGTTACCATCCGCCACCGGGATTCGATGGAGCAGGAGAGGGTGGCGATTGCTGACCTGAAAGAGATCGTACTGAAGGCCATTTCTTAAATGCTTAGATATTTTCTGAAAGCCCGGCAACATCCTTGCCGGGCTTTTCTTTTGTAGCAGTCTATGAGGTATGACCGGAATCATTTTGCCCCTTGAACTACGTCACCTTTCCCCTTCCATTCAGATTCTACTTTGCTAAGGTTTAATTGGTCTTTTCATGGGTGGCTCTGCCTGCCCGATCAAAACTTTTAGCATGCCCGGAAATGATATCACCAAACCCGTTGACCTTTCGATTCATGCGGAAGGTACTGGTGCCCTGCGATCCCGTCGCCCTGTTTATGTAGATTTTATGCCGCCCTGCAACAGTGCCTGTCCGGCAGGTGAAAATATACAGGCATGGTTATCCAATGCCCAGGCGGGTAAATATTTTGAGGCGTTCCAAACCATACTGGAAGACAATCCCTTTCCCGCCATCATGGGCCGGGTATGTGTGAAGCCCTGCGAAACCGGCTGCAATCGCAATCATATTGACACCACCGTGAACATCCATGCGGTGGAAAGATATATTGGTGACGAAGCTATTCACCACCATTGGCAGGTGAATTATAAAGCCAAACTTACCGGGAAAAGAATACTGGTGGTTGGTGCTGGACCCGGTGGTTTATCGGCAGCTTACCATTTAGCCCGGATGGGGCATGTGGTGGAAATTTATGAAGCCGGCGGACATCCCGGCGGCTTATTGTGGACGGGTGTACCTGAATACCGTTTGCCAAAAGAAATACTGGATGCAGAAATAGACCGTATTGTAAGAATGGGGGTAAGCATCCGCCTGAACTATAAAGTACAGGATGTGCTACAAGAAAAAGAGACTGGCAATTTTGATGCAGTGTACCTCGCCATCGGCGCCCAACTGATACGCAAAGAAGAATTTGAAAAAGATAATTCTGTTTATATCACCGATGCTTTCTCTTTTTTTAAGGAGGTGAAATCAAACACCTCACCCTATATCCATAAGAAAGTGGTGGTGTATGGTGGTGGCAAACTGGCCTTATATCTGTCCAGAATGATCAAACGTTTCGGCTCGGAAGTGTCCGTTTATTTTCCCGGCGATAAAAAAATGATGCCTGCTTATGACTACGAAACGGAAGACGCACTGGCAGAAGGAGTGGATGTGCAAATACTGAGAAGTATCAGTAAAATAGAAAAGAATGTAATTACCCTGGAAAAGATGAAGGTGGAGAAAGGAAAGGCAGTTGGTACCGGTGAGTTTGAAACAGTAGGTGCAGATGTACTGATCCTGGCCAATAAGCAGGAAGCTGATTCCGGGTTCCTTCGTTCTGTTTCGGGAATAACCGTTAGCGATGATGGCAGCGTAAGCATCGATACACAACGGATGACGGGTTGTGATGGAGTTTTCGCTGGCGGTGATATGCTGCCGGGCGAGAACAGAAGTTCCACTATTGCGATTGGGCAGGGAAAGAAAGCGGCAAAGTATATCAACAGTTTTTTGATGGAACAGGTTTATCAAAAACCTGACAAACACCCAACCGCTGGCTATCGCAAACTGCACATGTGGTATAAAACAGATGCGCCGCAAAAAGAACAGGATAAACTGGCGCCGGCGGTGGCAGTAAAAAGTTTCGACGAAGTGATCGGTGGTTTGTCAGAACATGAAGCAAAATTTGAAGCGCAGCGTTGCCTGAGTTGTGGCAATTGTTTTGAATGTGATGGTTGCTTTGGCGCCTGCCCGGAAGATGCCATCATTAAATTAGGAAAGGGCAACCGGTATAAATTCAACTATAATGCCTGCACCGGCTGTGCGGTGTGTTATGAGCAATGTCCCTGTCATGCAATAGAAATGATTCCTGAACCTGTTAATTCAACTACTGATGTCCAATAATAAAAAAATGATCGCCACCATAGACGGAAATGAAGCCGCGGCGTATGTGGCCTACCGGGTAAACGAAGTGTGTGCCATCTATCCCATCACTCCCTCTTCCACAATGGCGGAACTGGCCGATGAATGGGCTTCTAAAGGAGTGAAAAACATCTGGGGAAATATTCCTGATGTGATGGAGATGCAAAGTGAGGGAGGTGCAGCGGGTACGGTACACGGCGCTTTGCAAACCGGTTCGCTGACAACCACCTTTACGGCCTCCCAGGGATTGATGCTGATGCTGCCGAATATGTATAAGATCGCTGGTGAACTGACAGCTACAGTATTTCATGTGGCCGCCCGGTCATTAGCAGCACAGGGACTTTCTATCTTCGGCGACCACCAGGATGTAATGGCCGCAAGAACTACGGGCTTTGCTATGTTAAGTTCTGCCAGTGTGCAGGAAGCACATGATTTTGCCCTGATAGCGCAAGTAGCTTCCCTGAGATCGAGAATACCCATCGTCCATTTCTTTGATGGCTTCCGCACATCACATGAAGTGAATAAACTGCAACTGCTGAGTGATGAACAGATCAGGTCAATGATACCCGATGAATTAGTCATCGCACATCGCAAAAGAGGATTGAACCCCGAGCATCCGTTCATCAGGGGTACAGCACAAAACCCCGATGTTTATTTCCAGGGAAGGGAAACAGTAAATACATTTTATAACAATATGCCCGGCATAGTGGAGGAAGTGATGAACGACTTTGCCAAAATGACCGGAAGGCAGTATCATTTGTTTGAGTACTATGGAGCAGCAGATGCAGAAGAGATAACTGTAGTAATGGGATCTGGTGGCGAGACAGTCGAAGAAACAGTGAAAGAATTAAATAAAGCTGGTGGAAAGACCGGGGTTATCATCGTTCGGTTATACCGCCCTTTTTCATTAGAGCACCTGATCAAAGTATTGCCAGTTTCTGTAAGATCAATTGCTGTATTGGACAGGACCAAAGAATCCGGCGCTGCTGGTGAGCCAATGTGCCAGGATGTTTTATCTACGCTGGTGGAAGCACTGCAGCAAGGCAAGTTGAAAAAACTACCAAATATCGTTGGAGGCCGTTACGGCCTTTCTTCCAAAGAGTTTACACCAGCCATGGTGAAAGCGGTGTATGATGAACTAAAGAAAGAGCATCCAAAAAATGGCTTTACCATCGGTATCAACGACGACGTTACTTTCAAAAGCCTTGAGTACGACCCTGAGTATAAACTAGATGAATCGGAATGGAGACAAGGTTTGTTCTTTGGACTCGGTGCTGATGGAACAGTAGGCGCCAATAAGAATACGATCAAGATCATTGGCGAGAATACGGACCTATATGCACAAGGCTATTTTGTGTATGATTCCAAAAAATCCGGTGCCAGGACCGTTTCGCATTTGCGGTTTGGGCCCAAACCCATCCGGGCTCCTTATTTAATTTCCAAAGCAGATTTCATTGCCTGCCACCAGTTCAACTTTACAGAGAAAGTGGAGATGCTGCAATTTGCCAGCAACGGGGCGACGTTTCTGCTAAATAGTCCTTATGATAAAAATGAAGTGTGGAGTAAGTTAACGGGGCAGGTACAGAAAATGATCATTGATAAAAAAATAAAACTCTATATAATTGATGCCACAACCGTGGCAAGAGATACCGGCATGAGCGGCCGGATCAATACCATCATGCAAACTTGTTACTTTGCTTTATCAGGTGTATTGCCAAGAGAAGACGCCATCAAACAAATTAAAAAAGCAATTGAGAAAACCTATTTCAAAAAAGGCCAAAAAGTAATCGACCAGAACTTTAAAGCCGTGGATGCCACATTAGCCAACTTATTTGAAGTGGAATATCCAAACAAAGTCACTTCGGTTGAAAATGAATTGCTGACCGTTTCAGATAAAGCGCCTGATTTTGTAAAAGAAGTTACGGCCATGATGATGGCCGGGCATGGGGATGAACTGCCGGTAAGCAAAATCACGGTGGACGGAACCTACCCAAGCGGTACCACACAATGGGAGAAAAGAAATGTATCTGACCTGGTGGCAGTTTGGGAACCCGACACTTGTATCCAGTGTGGCAACTGTGCTTATGTATGCCCGCACAGTGTCATTAGGGCCAAGTTCTACCACAAAGATCATCTGGCAACAGCACCGGATGCTTTCAAGTCGGCGCCGATCAATGCAAGAGGTTTTCCAGAAACACAATATTCATTACAAGTGTACCTGGAAGATTGCACCGGTTGTAATCTATGCGTGGAAGTATGCCCGGCCACCGATCCCCATAACCGTTCGAAAAAAGCGATCAATATGGGTGAAAAGGAACCCATCTTGAAGACAGAACAAAAGAGCATAGATTTCTTTGAAAATATCCCGTGGAATGATCGTTCGAGGATCGATTTCTCCACTGTGCATGGCGCACAATTCCTGGAACCGCTGTTTGAATTTTCAGGCGCCTGCGCTGGTTGTGGCGAAACACCTTACCTGAAATTGTTGTCACAACTATTTGGTGACCGCCTGCTTGTTGCCAATGCAACAGGTTGTTCCTCTATTTACGGTGGTAATCTTCCCACCACTCCATGGTCAGTAAATGCGGCTGGTCGTGGCCCCGCCTGGTCGAATTCTTTGTTTGAAGATAATGCAGAGTTTGGATTAGGGATGCGTATTACAGCCGATAAGCAGCTGGCAATGGCCCGGCAATATTTGTCAGACCTGAAGGAAGAAATCGGGGAAGAAGAGGTAAAGGAAATACTGGACGCTCCGCAAGTACTGGAATCTGAATTGGCCGTGCAACAATTGCGGGTACAACATTTGAAAGAGAAACTTACTTCCATGACCTCTTCATCTGCCGCTCATTTATTATCAGTAGCAGATCAGTTAGTTCGTCGCAGTGTATGGCTGGTAGGTGGTGATGGCTGGGCTTATGATATAGGCTACGGAGGATTGGACCATGCGCTGGCCAGTGGACGAAATATCAACATATTGGTATTGGATACAGAAGTGTATTCAAATACCGGAGGACAAAGTTCTAAATCAACACCAACAGCCGCCACAGCAAAGTTTGCGGCAGGCGGTAAGGCAGGTGGTAAAAAAGATCTGGCCATGCAGGCCATTTCATATGGCAATGTATATGTAGCAAGAGTGGCCTTTGGCGCTAATCCGCAACAAACATTATTGGCAATGCGGGAGGCAGAAGCTTATGATGGTCCTTCGCTGATATTAGCCTACAGCCATTGTATAGCACATGGGTATGATCTGAAAGACGGGCTCACCCAGCAGAACAAAGCGGTTGCCAGCGGACACTGGCCATTGCTGCGCTATAATCCTGTACTGAGAAAGAAAAATCAGAACCCTTTTGTATTGGATTCGCCAAGACCAAATATTTCATTAAAGGATTATGCCTACAATGAATTACGGTATAAGGTACTCACGATCACTAATCCCGAAGCGGCAGAAGGATTGATTAAACATGCACAGGACCTGGTGAACCTGAAATGGAAGACCTATGAAGAACTGGCCACGAAGAAGGCAAGTGATTTTGTTCCGATAGCGTAACGTTGGAATAGCAGCTTTATCTGATAAGTATTTATGGCCCCGGCTTTAGTACTACTATCATCGTCCCTTGCGTCGCACTCTTCGGGGTTCTGTTCGTTGCTCAGCAATAGTGGAAAAGTTATTAATGGTTTGGATATTGATTTTCAATAAAAGAGTCAAGTATGAAAATGAATGCAACATACATGGGGTTGAGTTTAAATTCCCCGATCCTGGTTTCTGCCTGTACCTTGTCTGAGCAGACGGATAATATTGTAAAGATGGAAGACAATGGAGCCGGTGCTGTAGTGCTGTTTTCCCTTTTTGAAGAACAAATACGAAAAGAAGAAGCCCGTTTCAAAGGCGTGATGTCTGAAACGTCCTACACTTTTCCAGAGGCGTTAGATTATTTTCCCGACCTGGATGATTTCAATGTAGGAACGGATGAATACCTGGAAAATATCAGGAAGGCAAAAGAAAGGGTCAATATTCCCATCATCGGCAGCCTGAATGGAATCACCAATGAAGGCTGGATCGATTATTCAAAACTGATGGAAGAGGCCGGTGCAGATGGTATAGAAGTCAATATTTTTTTTATTCCTGCCGACATCGCCATGTCATCTTCGGAAGTGGAGCACCGCTACCTGAATATTATCACGGCGATCAAACAGTCAGTCAAAATTCCGGTGGCTGTAAAACTGAATCCTTATTTCAGTGCCATGGGCAATATGTCGCTTAGGATGAAAAATGCCGGTGCTGATGGTTTGGTATTGTTCAACCGTTTTTATCAACCGGACTTTGATATCAATGAGCTGGTTATTAAAACCGATCTTCATTATAGCGAGTCAAGCGAGATACGGTTGCCGTTGCTGTGGATCGCCTTACTGTATGGAAAAGTAAACCTGTCGCTGGCGGCCACTACGGGAGTGCAAAGTGCCATTGAAGTAATTAAATACATTTTAGCAGGTGCGGATGTAGTGATGACGGCTTCTTCTTTATACAAGAATGGCATCCCTTACCTGAAAACGATGAATAAAGAATTGCAGGACTGGATGTATATGATGGGCTTCGACAGTATTGATGCTTTTAAAGGTAGTATGAGCCAACAGCATATTTCAGACCCCACCGCTTACGAAAGGGCGAATTACATCAAAATACTAGAAGGAGTGAAATAGTATTGGCTAAACGCCAAATTGTTTCAGGTGATGGTCAATGTGTTTCCAGGAGGCTTTGCTCCACTGTTCTTTAGTAAGCTTGCCAAATACCGGGTGCTTTTCATTGATCATATTAGTTTCCGTAAATCGGCTTATCATTTCCAGTAATGCGTTTTTTTCTTTGTCAAAGTCTTTGCTTTGACCGAGCATGATAAAAGTTCTATCAGTTGGTAAACCTTGCTTCCAGGGCTTTTCGTCATAAAGACTTTTCTTAAAAAGCGGAAGTATTAATTTCATGAGCCAGTTGCCTTTTACGGTATGGGTACCAAAGGCAACGCCTATTGGCACTTGGAGGTGGGCGAGCATTTGCGCTGCATCCATTTTGCCCCATTGCCGTTCCGAATGGGGTGTAAGCTTATTTACCCGGTCGATAATATC
>CALSAT010000136.1:0-8967 GCA_943372905.1 Bacteroides fragilis
CATATTTTTTCGGCAAAAGGGCTCACCTTTTATGGCGGTCTTATTTGTGCAGCATTGGCTATTTGGTGGTATGCCAGAAAGCATAAAATAGGCTTCTGGCATTTGAATGATGCACTTGCTCCAACCATGATGCTGGCCTATTCTATGGGCAGAATTGGCTGCCAGGTATCTGGCGACGGAGACTGGGGCATTGCGAATACCAGCACCAAGCCATTTTCCTGGATGCCTGACTGGATGTGGTCGTACCGCTATCCGCACAACGTAAATGAAGTAGGGGAAAAGATTCCCGGCTGCACAGATACAAAGTTTTGCAACCAATTGGAGGTCGGTGTTTACCCAACACCTTTTTATGAGATTGTCGTTTGTTTCATCCTCTTCCTCGTTCTTTGGTCACTCCGGCGTAAACTCAAGATTCCCGGAACCATTTTTGCCCTTTACCTGATGCTCAATGGGCTGGAGCGTTTTTTTATAGAGAAAATAAGGGTCAACACCACGATGAATTTCATGGGCCTGAAGGTTACCCAGGCCGAGGTCATTTCTTCAATTTTGTTTCTGTCGGGGCTTTTTCTTTGGATTTTTCTGTCAAGAGCTGCAAAAAGTCAGCAAAAGATCACCAAAGCCTAGCCCTTCCGGTATGCCGGTCAATTAGCTAAGGCGAAATCCTTAACAGGACCGAGTTTTACACATTCTTTTAACCGTAATCGATTGAAACCAACCCGACCGGTAATTTTTCTGCTGATTCACTATGAGATACGGTGATTATTAGGTACTTTTGCAGATAGTCCCGGACGGTAAATTCAAAACTTTGCAATTAACTATCCGTTTGCAACAATCTGCAAACAAAGACTGTCATTATACGTTGATATTAAAACCATTTTAGTTATGCGGCAGCTCAAAATTGCTACCCAGATCACCAACAGGGATTCGCAAGCAGTAGAAAAGTATTTACAGGAAATCTCCAAAATCTCAATGATCACGCCGGAAGAAGAGACCACTCTGGCCCAGCGCATTAAGATGTTTAACAGAAATCCTGTTGACTCTCAGCGTGCCCTCGATAAGCTGGTTCAGGCCAACTTACGTTTCGTGGTATCGGTAGCAAAGCAGTATCAACATCAGGGTTTGTCACTAAGTGACTTAATTAACGAGGGTAACCTCGGCTTGATCAAAGCGGCACAACGCTTTGACGAAACCAAGGGTTTCAAATTCATTTCTTACGCTGTGTGGTGGATTCGCCAATCGATACTGCAGGCGTTGGCAGAGCAGGGCAGATTAGTCCGCTTGCCTCAAAACAAAATTGGTACCTATAACAAGGCTAACAAAGCTTATATGGCTTTCGAACAGGAACATGAGAGAGAGCCCTCTACAGAAGAGTTAGCAGAACTGCTGGAAATGAGTGAAACGGAGATCAACAATATTTTCCAAAGCAATACCCGCCATACTTCCCTTGATGCACCTGTGCATGAAGCCGAAGATGTAGCCATGGGCGATCTGCTGGAAGGTGGCGATGATACCGATGATGATGTAATGAAGGATTCATTGAGAAATGAGATCCGTCGTGTGCTGAAATCATTATCTCCAAGAGAAGCTGAGATCGTAAACGCCTATTTTGGCCTGGATGGAGAAAATGGAGTAACTATTGAACAGATCGGGCAGAAATACGATCTTACAAAGGAGCGTATCCGCCAGATCAAAGAAAGAGCCATTAAGCGTTTGCAAAAAGCCCGCTACAGTAGTGCGCTGAAAGCCTATTTAGGCTAATCACTTTATTACGATGGGTTAGTAATAGGAACTCCGGTCATAAAAAACCGGAGTTTTTTTTGCCTTTTAGTCAACCATTTTACCTTTTCAGAGTTTAATTTTGTTCTACTATGAAAATGCGAGTAATTCTCTTTCACTGTTTGCTGGTTATTGCTTTTTCCTCCTGCGAAAAAGCTGTGGAATTTGAGTTGGAGGATGTGACTCCTAAACTTGTAGTAGAAGCTACCATTGAAAACGATCAGCCACCGCTGATTTACCTTTCCAAGAGTCTGGGTTATTTTTCCAATATTGATCAGGGTACTTTGGCCAACAACTTTGTACGCAATGCCGAGGTTTATGTCTCGAACGGTACTTTAACACACAAGCTGAAAGAATACTCGGTACCGGTAGGGGGTGGATATTTTTTCTATTATTATTCAATTGATCCTGCCAGCCCTGGCACCTCCTTCCTCGGCGAAATCAACGGGCAATATTCACTCCGTATCGTTTCAGAAGGAAAAGAATACACTGCAGCAGCCCGCATCCCGGATACTACCAGGCGTATTGATTCTGTGTTCTGGAAACAGGCCCCGGCCGGAAATCCGGCTGAAAAAGTGGTGGTAATGGTACGGGCATACGACCGCCCCGGTTTTGGCGATTACGTCAGATATTACACAAAACGAAATAGCGAGATATTTTATCCCGGCCTCACCTCTGTGTTCGATGACCAGGTAATTGACGGCACCAGCTACGAAGTTCAGGTGGAAAGGGGCATTATAAGAAATGGTTCAGTACCCGAAGGTTATTCTTTTTTTGACAAAGGAGATACCGTAACACTGAAACTCAGCAATATTGATAAAGCTACCTATGATTTCTGGAGAACCATGGAATTTACTTATGCAAGTGTGGGCAACCCCTTTTCATCTCCCACAAAAGTGATCAGCAACATCAGGGGCGGGGGCCTTGGCTATTTTGGAGGCTACGCCTCACAATACCGGACCATCATCATCCCTAAGTAACCTCTTCGGGAATAACTTTCCCAGCTTCTTTTTCCATTGTCACTCATGTTACCATAAGTATTACATTTTACCGCTAAATTTGTCCATTCCTATTAAAAAATTACCATGGAAACAACGGAGAAAGTTCATTGCCTGATCATTGGTTCAGGCCCGGCAGGATATACAGCAGCGATTTATGCAAGCAGGGCAGGATTAAATCCTGTTTTATACCAGGGCATACAACCCGGCGGCCAGTTAACTATAACTACAGAGGTGGAAAACTACCCCGGGTATCCTGACGGCATCCAGGGACCGGATATGATGGTAAACTTTGAAAAGCAGGCTGCCCGAATGGGTACCGATATCCGGTATGGGTTGGCAACAAAAGTTGATTTTTCAGGACCAACACATAAAGTAGAGATTGACGAAGAAAAATGGATTGAGGCCAATTCTGTAATCATATCTACCGGAGCTTCTGCCAAATGGCTGGGACTGGAAAGTGAACAAAGACTCAATGGCTTTGGGGTAAGTGCCTGTGCCGTGTGTGATGGGTTCTTTTTTAAAGGCAAGGAGGTGGCAATTGTAGGTGCCGGAGATACCGCTGCGGAGGAAGCCTTATATCTATCTAAGATCTGCGCTAAAGTGCATATGATCGTCCGGCGGGATGAAATGCGGGCCAGCAAAGTGATGCAGGACAGGGTAAAAAACACCGCTAATATCACCATCTATTGGAACAGCGAAACAGATGAAGTACTGGGTGATAAGAAAGTAGAAGCAGTTCGTATCAGGAACAGTAAAACGGGGGAGAAACAGGAAGTGCCGGTAAGCGCCTTTTTTGTCGCTATAGGTCATCAGCCCAATTCAGATATTTTTAAAGGCTGGCTTGATATGGATGAAGCCGGGTACCTGAAAACCATACCCGGTACAAGCAAAACCAATGTAGAAGGCGTATTTGCATCAGGCGATGTGCAGGATAAGATATACCGCCAGGCCGTTACAGCAGCCGGAAGCGGCTGTATGGCAGCGCTGGATGCAGAACGTTACCTTGGTGAAAAGGGATTCCATTAATCGCTGTTTATGCCTGGTTTATTAACTGTCGAACTTACTGATCTCTATTTCTTTGCTTATCACGGATTATATCCTGAAGAAAGAAAAACGGGAAACGAATTCATGGTGAACCTTTCTGTTGATTATGAACCAGATGCTGATATTATTCACGACATCAGTAATACCATAAACTACGCCACCCTTTTTGAAATAATAAGGAAACAAATGCAACAACCGGTTGACCTGTTAGAAACTCTTTCAATGACAATTGCAACCGAGATCCATTCATCTTTTCCTCAGATAAAGAAAGTACAGGTATCTGTGACAAAGCAGCATCCGCCCATTGCAGCTTTCACCGGAAAGGTATCTGTAACCTACGTAAAAGAGTATTAGCAATAAAAAAGCGAAGTAAAAAAAACTCCGCTTTTAATAAATAATTGAGACTGGTATTAGAACACTAATGTCCCTTCCCTGTAACCAGTTGTCTTTTGAGTAACCTTCACCTGTACTTTCTTTTTTGTGGCTAATGCTTTTTCCAATGATTCTTTAATCGTTTGCAGCATACTCAATGGATAATAGATGTTGAGAACCCCATCAGCATAACTGGCAGCTTCAGGTATATTCTGATCTTCTGCATAAAAGTTAAGGAAGTAGGTGCCAGTCTTATTGGCGGCAGGAAAAAGCTGCATAGTTATCTTCTGAGAGTGGTTGAAGCTGTTGGTAGAACCATCAACCGTGTTGCTAGTGGTAAATGTAAGAGAACCCATGCTCACAATATCAAACTGGTCCACTTTATCCTGTTGGGGATTATTGGTTACCTGAAACTGTTTTTTTGCAGAGCGTCCGTCCTGAGAAGTGGCCGCATTGGCATCCGTTTCTGTTGGCTTCTGCGAAAATGCTGCTGCGGAAAATAGTACCAGTCCGCAAAAGGTAGAAAAAAAATGCTTCTTCATAATGAAAGTTTTGCTTGAATAAGTTGTGTTGCTAATTTTTAAAAACACCGGCGCAAATATAGCCTAAAAAATGCCTTTTTGCTAACCCTTTAAATCACTTTTCCCTTCCAGCGGCCACTGCGGAGATAGAATAAGGAGGGCAGGAAAATACAAAGCCAGTACAGCCATTCGCTCATCCAACCAAACTCGATGGGCAGGAAATAATACTCAGATACCAGGTAGACATAGGTGCAATACATAATAATAGCAAATAGCTCAACATAAAATGTGACCCGGGTATTGCCAGTACCTGTAACAGCACTGAGTGTCACAATAGAAAATGACATTAGGATCATAGCGGCAGTTACCACCCGCAGTACCGGCATTGCGGCCGCTATAAACCCGTCCCCCTGTCCAAAAATGGACAGAAAAGTAACGGGGAAGAGATTCAGGACCAGACAAGTGACAAGGGAAACTCCGGTACTGAGTTTAATTATCTTCTTTAATAACCCGGTTACCTGCTCCTTTTTACCCTGCCCAATCACATTACTGACCATGGCGTTTGCCGTGGCAGCAAACGCCCATGTAACACAACCAAAAACACCAAATATATTCCGCATGACGTTCGACACTTTCAGGGCCATATCTCCATGATGCTCCGTTAACAAAAAGAAGAATTGCCAGCTAATAATGCTGATCGCATGCTGGAACATTAAAGGGGCGGACATTGAGAAGATAAGTGAGCTGTTATGCTTATTCCATTTCAGTTGCCTGAATAAGCCAAATCGTTTGCTGATGCCTTTCCACCGGATAACCAGGAAGATCACAAACATACCGACAAACTCGGCGATAACCGACGCAATGGCAGCTCCATTAAACCCAAGTTCAGGAAATCCCCATATACCAAAGATCAAAATATAGTCAAGACCTACATTGGTAAGTGTTTCGGCTAATGTGCCTGCAACAAGGTACCGGCTTTGATTGGTACCAACCAGCAAAGCGTTGCGCAGCTGGTAGATGTATAAGAAAGGAAGCCCCCATATCCTTATTCGCAGGAATTCAACCGCTTTCTTTTGCACCTCTGGATCATGAATGATAAGGCTAAATAAGTATGGAGTAATTGTCCAGGTAATGATAATACCTACTGCGGCCATTAAAAGGCCGATCAAAACGCCCTGAGTAAAAAGTCCGCCAATTTCGTCAGGCTTATTTTCGCCGGCCCTACGGGCAATCAGGGCCTGGAGACCGTTGTTCAACCCGTAGCCGATTGCAGCAAAGATCAGGTAATACACACCCGTAATGCCTGCCACAGCCAGTGCATAGTTATCATGAATATAATGACCGAGGAATATGTTATTGGTAATAAAATTCAGTTGTGGGATAAAAATAGCAAGGCTGATCGGCAGGGCAATTTTTAAAATCTGCCGGTTGCTGATCTCCACCTGTAACTTTGTATCGGAAACTGTTGCTGCCATGTCTTAAGGGGTGGCAAACCTACGATATTTAAATTTTGTCTATTATTGCACGCCACAAATACAACGTTTGAAACAATTATTTCATATTGATAAGCCCGGCGAGGCAGGTCTGCCGCAAATATTGTCTCTTAGGATTGGAGAGAAATATATTTGCTACGCTATCACGACTAAAGCCGGGGATCGGCTCCAAAGTCTGGTATATTGCACGTCGGAAGAGTGGACCGAAGCAGAACTGGAAGCGTTTTTCACAGCTTATCCCGCACTCAATCATTCATTCTACCAGGTTTTAATATCATACGATTTCCCTTACAGCAGTTTTGTTCCTTTTAAGGATTTCAGGCATGAAGAAGCCGGTGCAATACTCAGCAGTTTGTTTGGCAAAGCAACAGCATCACTTTCCATTGCGGAAGCAATTCCTGAATGGCAGGTTTTTAATGTCTTTGCAATACCTAAAGAAATAAACGATTGGGTAACCCGGAAATTTCTTTCCGCCCGGTGCTGGCATCAATATTCTGTAGGAGCCCGCTATTTAGAAAAGTCACACAAGGAGGGACATTTGCTGGTCGATATCCGGAAAGAAGATTTTACACTACTTGCAGTTCGTGGAGGAGACCTGTTACTCGCCCAGACTTATGCTTACTCCACCCCGGAAGATGTATTATATTATCTTCTTCGGGCTGCCATCGAGTTTTCCTTATCAAAGGAAGAATGCAAAGTATGTATATCAGGATTGCTTGAGGAACAATCTGCCTTGTATAAGGAATTATACCAGTATTTCATTCATTTAGACTTTCGGAATGCCTCCTGGGACTCCGGTGAATATCCACGTCATTTCTTTTCCTCATTAAACGACCTTTCCAGATGCGTATCATAGGAGGGGAACACGGAGGGAGAAAATTCAATCCGCCCAGCAACATGCCATACACAAGACCCACTACGGATATTGCCAAAGAAGGGTTGTTTAATGTACTTCAGCATAAGCTGGATTTCGAAGTCATCAAATCGCTTGATCTTTTTGGCGGCACGGGAAGCATAAGTTATGAACTGGCTTCTAGAGGCGTGCAGGATCTTACTATTGTGGAGAAGGACGCTTCTATGTATGAATTCATTAAAAAAACAGCAGCCACCCTTCAACTTGAGAATTTCAAGGTTGTGAAAATGGATGTTTTTAAATATCTGCAAACCTGTACCACAAAATTTGATTTTATTTTTGCAGGGCCTCCATATGCGCTTACGGCCATTGATGATATTCCCAAACTGATCTTTGAGAAGCAACTACTCAATAAAGATGGCTGGTTTGTACTGGAGCATACTCCCAGGAATGATTACAAGAGTTTTCCTTTCTACAAGACGGAAAGAAACTACGGTACCACGATTTTCTCTACCTTTGTGGAGACAAGATAGTGATGAGCAAGAGCAGACCCCGGCCGAATTCCACTGGTAAGCATGATTTTCACCTACCTTTAGACTATTGTATTACGCTGAAAACCAGTTATGTTTTCCAATTTTTTTCTCAAATCATTCCGCATATTATTATTACCATTTTCCCTGTTGTATTGGCTGGGCATTGCCATTCGTAACTGGCTGTTTGATAAGAATGTATTTAAATCCACCCGTTTTGGCCTTCCGCTGATCTGTGTAGGCAACCTCTCTGTTGGTGGTACCGGTAAATCCCCGATGGTTGAGTACCTGGTGGAGATGCTGAAAGATAAATTCAGGGTGGCTACACTCAGCCGTGGTTACAAAAGAAAGACAAAAGGATATGCGCTGGCAAATGAAACAACCACAGCACTGGAGATTGGCGATGAGCCTATGCAATTCCATTTGAAGTATCCCGGTATTCCTGTAGCAGTGGGAGAGGAGAGAATAGTGGCTATTCCACAGTTGCTGCACGACCGGCCGGAAACAGAGGCCATCATTTTGGATGATGCTTTTCAGCACCGTACCGTTGAGGCTGGGTTGAATATTTTACTGACAGATTATAATAACCTGTTTACCCGTGATTTTTATTTGCCTACAGGTGATCTGAGAGATTTGAAGAGCAGTTATAAACGGGCACACATAATTATCATTACAAAATGCAAACCCAGTTTATCTCTTGAAAGCAGACAAAAGCTGATCAGTGAAATAAAACTGTTGCCACATCAGCACATTTATTTCACAGCAATTGAGTATGGAGATCTGTATCATATTACAACAGGTCAGAAGGTTATTCTTAGTCCTGAAACAGAGCTATTGCTGGTAACAGGTATAGCAAATCCAAGACCATTAAAGAAAATGCTGGAAGAGCACAGCAATAGTTATCATATGCTTCAATATTCAGATCATCATATTTTCACCATCGACGACCTGAATGATATAAAAAAAAGATTTGAAAAATTAGAAATAACAAACAAAAAAGGTACATTAAGTAAAATTATCTTAACGACAGAGAAAGATGCAGTAAGGCTGGTCAAGTTTAATAAAGAAATAGCAGAACTGCCTTTGTACGTTATTCCAGTCCGTCATCAATTCTTATTTGATGAAGCTGATATGTTCGATAAGCAAGTGACGGACTTCATACAACAATTTAAAAAAACAGAATAAAACCTGATTATGGGAAGAAAGAATTCAAAGAAGAAGAAAGATAAAGAGAGGAGAGGCAGTTCTCCCGGAAAATTATTAAAGGGAGTGCTGGACATAACCCGTTCCGGGATGGGTTTCGTTACTATTGAAGGCATGGACGTGGATGTGATCGTTCGGCCATCCGACTTTAATACGGCCTTGCATAGCGATACT
>CALSAT010000137.1:0-8964 GCA_943372905.1 Bacteroides fragilis
AACATTGTGCAAAGCTATGAGTTATGGGTTACGGGTTTTGATCCGGGCAAGAAATGTCAAAGTTTACGTATAGCGACCTGTAACCAATAATCCGAAGCTTCTTTCTTATTTACAGCTCAAACTTATAACCAACCCCCTTCACCGTAGTAATACAATCCACGCCAAGTTTCTGACGGATCTTTCGGATATGCACATCAATGGTACGGTCACCCACGATCACATCGTTGCCCCATACCTGGTTAAGTATTTCATTTCGGAGGAAAACACGGCCTGGCTTCAGCGCCAGAAGGTAAAGCAACTCAAATTCCTTTTTAGCCAGTACGATCTCCTGTTCACCCACTTTTACAATAAAACGTTCCGGATCAATTGTCATGTGGTCGATGACCAATATCCGGGCTTCTGTTTTATTCAGCCGGCGGAAGAGAGCATTTACCCGGCTCAGGAATACTTTGGGGCTTATTGGTTTACTCAAGTAGTCATCGGCGCCCGTTTCCAATCCCCTGATCTGGGTGCCTTCATCGTTTACGGCAGTCAGAAAGATGATCAATGTTTCTTTAAAAGCAGCCTGCGCCCTCAGCAACTGGCATACTTCCACCCCTGTTTTTTTGGGCATCATCACATCCAGTATCACGAGGTCGGGGAGTGTGCGGCGGGCTTTTTCCAGGGCTTCGTCACCGTCTTTGGCAGTGATCACTTCGTAGCCTTCATTGGCCAAATTATATTTCAGAATCTCAAGAATATCCGGTTCGTCGTCTGCAATGAGTACTTTCCGGGCTTTTGTTTCCATACTGGAAAATGTTTGCGCAAACCTAACTGGAATTTGCGGGGGGATAAAATTTCAGGGGGTTCGTTTACACAGAGTTAATGATTACTTAATACTTATAGGGTCTGGTTACTGCCGGACAATAATTTTTTTGGCCGCCCCAGACAGCTTTATCCTTTCTAATGCAGTCTATATCAATGATAAGGCTGCAAAAACACCCATATCGGGCTGGCTTGTTACCTTTGTGATCACAAATCCTTATGACAGCAATACCGAAATACCTTATTCTACTTGGCGTGATTGGTCTTTTCCAGCAATCGGCGGCGGGGCAGGCTGTTTTTGCTTCCTCGAATACCGCTACCGGGCAAAATTGCAAGCCGCTTTTTAGCCGGCAACTGTTTCATGACTATGTAAATACACAGCAAAAAAATATCCTGAAGCTGGATGGTAAAGCAGATGGGGAATTTGCCCCTTCGGCTAATGAAGAGATCAATTTTCTGCTTACCCAAACCGCCAATGGCCGGGTAGATGCATTACAATGCAACATAGAAACGGATAGCACTCTTAATGATCAATTGAAGAAGAAATATCTCCGGGGCCTTGAAAATCAGCTTAAATTTTTTATCGCCAACGTAAAGAACAGAAAGGTCAGTTCCCTCATACTTCCCGATATAATTTCTGCTTATGAGAAATGTATGACGAACGATCTGAAGGGGTTACCGATAGACGGTATCGTTAACGCATTATCTTATGAATCGGCGTATTGTATTGTAAAGGCAGATAATATCACCTTTGAAAAAAATGCCGGGTATATAAAAAGCCAGCAGTTGGTTATCTTAAAATATTGCGGCCTGCACCCTTCCAAAATATTCGCCACGCTGGCGCAAAACCCAGATATGCCTTTTGCCGACAGCATGATAAGAACGATCGCAAAAAAATACCCTAAACAACTCTATGATTATTCGCAGGCGAATAATAAACTGGGGCTTACCATCCGTAATATCACTGATGATAATTTTATAGCTACGGTGGTAAAAATGGCCCGGACTAAAGACGGTCAGCAATATTTCTGCTTTCTGGATAATATAGTAAATGGCAAACTGACCTATTCCGAAATAGATGCCGCTAAGAATGACTCTGTGCTGTATTATAAGTTGTTAGTAAAAACACAGATCGATTATGCCGAAAGGGCGCAAAATAAAGACACGGCCTTTGAATTTCAAACCCTTGGCCGCCGGCTGGAACTGAAAGCCAAAGAAAATTTTGTCAATATCATTAACGGCCTGCATAATGAAAGAAATCATGATATCCGTTTCAAAAGCATTCAGGCACTCGGTCCTGAAGATCTTTATTACCTCGCCGTTACTTCCGATGGGTCCATGTACACATCCAGCTTTGTAAAAGGGGTGTACCCGCTGATGATGAAGAAGCTGAATAACCATGGTGATTCGTTGCTGCTGCGGGTACATTTCGATAAGTACCGGAAGTTCATCAAAATATCTGCCGGCTTTAATATGCTTGATCATTTCCTGGCGTCTTTTCCCAAGCCTGCAAAACCGGGAGATGAGGATATTGCCAATACATTAATGAAGGCTTTTGTAAACAACCTGGAAAAGTCCGATGGTATAGAGGATGGGGTGGATGTGGCAGATTCTTATGCCAGCATTGCAGAAACGCTGAAACCGGTAGCTAACGAAATGCTGAAGAACATACAGGCTAATTACCAGCGCAACCTGGCACAGGATAATAAGAAAGGCATTGCGATCTATAATATTTTGAACAAGCTGTTTCTTTCAGCCGATACCACCCAAAAGATCAACCTGACCACGGAGTTGGGCATACCTTCTGTGTATGATATGTCGTATAAAGACCTCACTTACGACAGCAGTGGCAAGGTGGCTATTCAATTATTTATTTATGGAGATAAGGATGGTATTGGCCTTTTCCCGGGCCTGGTAAACATATTCAATAACAGTAACTGGAAAATAGACCAGAGCAATAAACAATGGGTGACGGTAACAGCGGTTAAAGGAAGGCCGGTAACCTTGTACATGAACAGACCCCTGCCTGAAGAAGGTGACCAGGATGGTAAGGCACAGGCAGCCCTTTGCGAATATCTTGAGAAGAATAATATAATTCCTAAAGTAACGATCAACCGGGGCCATAGTTATAATGCCCCTTATACAATTGAACAAATGTCTACGGCCTCCAAAATAGTTTTCATGGGCTCCTGTGGGGGTTACCGTTCTATTCATGATATTCTCGAAAAAGCGCCGGATGCCCATATCATCGGCACCAAACAAATAGCTGATGCGCAGGTGAATAATCCTTTTCTGAGGTTGATCTCTGAAAAATTAAGGACCAGTGGCAATATTGAATGGATTCCTTTCTGGACAGAGCTTAGCAAAATAGCCACCGATCCGATTTTTGCCGATTATGTACCGCCGCACAAAAACCTTGGTGCATTATTTATCAAGGCCTATAAACTGGCGATGGACGAGGAGGAGTAGCTCAGGAAGGAGGAAAAGAGGCAAGTATCATAGTTTTTTGCTTTTCCAATAGTTGTACAATGAATTTTTAAGTATACCACTTTCCATCTGCGTTGCCGGAGATATGAGTAAGAAGCAGCGCATATTCCGTTCATACACTTTCTGCTCTTTTCTCCGTTAACCTCTTAGCTTTGCTTTTTTTCACAAATATTCACTTTGTCAGCACCTAAAAAGAGTTTTTTTGATATGGCCCTGTTGCGCAGGGTATTCCAGTATGCAGCGCCGTACAAGAAGAAGTTTTACTGGTCAGTGGTACTGGCCATTGTACTGGCCATCATTACACCTATCCGGCCGATGCTGATTCAACTGACGGTAAATGATTATATCGGGGGAGACAAGAATGCCCGCTTTTTTGATGGAAGATTTGACATTGTAGAAATGGTGGTACTGGTCACTATTATTCAGATAGGCATTATAATGCTGGAAACGGTGATGCGGTTTTTCTTCTCTTTTATGACAGCCTTGTTAGGCCAATCGGTGGTACGGGATATGCGGGTGGCGGTCTATCAAAAGATACTGAACCTCAATCTTTCCCAGTTTGACAAGACCCCGATCGGCACCTTAACCACCCGTACTATCAATGATATTGAGTCCATCAACGATATTTTTTCAGATGGCCTGGTGCCTATTATTGCCGACTTATTATCTATAGTCTGTGTGCTGGCGTTCATGTTTTGGAGCGACTGGCAATTGACGTTGATCGCCCTTATACCTTTTCCGCTTATTATCCTTGCCACTTATTATTTTAAGGAGAGTATTAATAAGTCTTTTTTTAAAGTACGAAATGCCGTGGCGGCGCTGAATGCTTTTGTACAGGAGCATTTGACTGGTATGGCGGTGGTACAGGCGTTTGCTTCCGAAAAAAGGGAGTATGAAAAGTTCAGGAAGATAAACCGGGAACACCGCAATGCAAACATCAAGGCTATATTTGCCTATTCAGTATTCTTTCCGGCAGTGGAGATAGTGCTGGCGCTTTCTATCGGCCTGATCGTTTGGTACGGCGCCGGACAAAAAGCGGAGGCTGGAACTATTATTTCCTTTATTCTTTGCCTGAACCTGCTGTTTCGCCCGCTGAGGGTAATAGCCGATAAATTTAATGTACTGCAAATGGGCATCATTGCCAGCGAAAGGGTGTTTAAAGTGATGGATAATCCCGATGTAACGCCACCGTCTACAGCAGATGCGTATAAACCAGCACAGGTAAAGGGGCGGATAGACTTTGAAAACGTACTCTTTGAATATGCTCCGGGGGTGCCGGTACTGAAAGATGTTTCTTTTTCTGTGAATCCCGGGGAAACCATTGCCATCGTGGGGCATACCGGCAGTGGTAAAACCACCATCATCAGTTTGCTCAACAGGCTTTATCATATCCGGCAGGGCGAGATAAAGGTAGACGGCGTAAATATTGAAAAGTACGACACGGATACGCTGCGAAAGAACATTGGCGTGGTGCTTCAGGATGTATTTCTTTTTTCCGGCTCGGTGATGGATAATATTACGTTGCGTAATCCTGATATTACGAGGGAAAAAGTGATAGAAGCGGCCAGGCTGATCGATATGCACGACTTCATTATGCGGTTGCCGGGTGGATATGATTACAATGTAATGGAACGAGGCGCTACTTTATCACTGGGCCAGCGGCAATTATTGTCATTTATACGGGCCATGCTGTACAATCCTTCAATTCTTATTCTGGATGAAGCCACTTCCTCCGTAGATACAGAAAGCGAGATGCTGATACAGCATGCCATTGATACCCTGATAAAAGGACGGACCTCCATTGTGATAGCTCACCGCTTATCCACCATCCGAAAAGCCCATAAGATAATAGTGCTGGACAAAGGGGAAGTGAAGGAAATGGGAACACATGAGGAATTGTTGCAAAAAGGTGGCTTTTATAGTAAATTGCATGAGATGCAGTTTGAGAAAAAGCCTGCTGTATTGTGATAATTTCAAAGGCAATGAAAGACTACCTCAAATTAAGCGAAGAAGAAAGAGAAGCCCTGTATAGTAATTTTTTGCAGGAGCCGGATACTTTTTATGAAAAAGCTGAAACAGACCAGTTAAGAGCTGCGTTAAAACGTAGCTATAAAGAGCGTTTTCTGGTAATGACAAGCCTTATGAAAAAGAGCATCATGTTCAAAAATGCGAAAATCACACACCAACCACCTTTACCAACCGATAGAGCCTGATGGACGTTTTTGACGAAGAATTACTCAGTTTTTGGCGTCATTTGAATGAGGCTGGAGTAAGATACATAATGGTTGGCGGCGTAGCCACTAACTTAAACGGTTATAACCGAACTACTGATGATGTAGATGTGTGGATAGATGATATGCTGGATAATCGCAGAAATTTCAGGGAAGCTTTCAGAAAATATTCAGGGGTTGACATCTTTATGATGGAACGAATGCAAATTGTTCCCGGATGGACTCCTTTTAACCTGAATAATGGGACACAACTTGACGTTATGGTAAATATGAAAGGGTTGGAGGGTTTCACCTTCGACGATTGCTTGTCTAAGGCTAGTATCGCCGATATTGACGATGTGAAAATCCCTTTCTTGCATATTAATCACTTAATAATCAACAAAAAAGCAGTTAACAGGCCCAAAGATCAATTGGATATTATTTACCTGGAAAAAATTTTAAAAATAAGAGACGAACAATCCGGTCAATAAAACTCTTTTTCTGCCCAAATTCCTTTCGTACAAAGTTCGTTTTCAGTCCTGCCCCCTTATCTTTGCGGCAAATTTCGGAACAGGTATGGTAGTTCAGCGTTTCAAATCCTTTACTGTAGCGGTTTTCAGCATATTTTCCTTACTTTTTTCTGTGCCTGCAATGGCCCAGCATCATGAGGGGGATACTGCCCACCATCAAACAGGCCAGGGTGCTGGTGACCACGATGCCAAAAAGGACAAGCTGAACGTGGGAGAAGTGATTTTTGAACACGTTCTGGACGGACATGAATTCCATTTTTTTGGTCAATCACTACCGCTTCCGGTATTGCTTTACTCTCCCCAAAAAGGCTTTTCCTCTTTTATGTCCTCCGATTTTCATCATGGACATGCAGTGAAAGATGGATACAAGATACTGACCCATGAGAATATTGCCGAAATGGGCTTAGATCCTAAAAAATTCAAGCCGGAAACGATAGTAGCGGTAGATGGTGCAGGTAAAATCGATCCTTCGGTAAAAGTGTATGATTTCTCTCTTACCCGCAACGTAGTTCAAATGATCCTGGCGCTGACTCTTTTTGTCATCATCATGCTGCGTATCGCCAAACGCTATAAAAGCGGGGTAGGCGTTACTTCTGCTCCCAAAGGCTCTCAAAGCCTGCTGGAGCCGGTCATTACATTCGTAAGAGACGAAGTGGCCAAACCTAATCTGGGACATAAATACGAGAAATACCTCCCTTACTTACTGACCGTTTTCTTTTTCATTCTTATTAATAACATATTCGGGCTGATACCGGGTTCAGCAAACGTAACGGGCAATATCGCCTTTACGGCTGTGCTGGGTCTGATCTCTTTTATTGTGATCATGTTCAGCACCAACAAGCACTACTGGGGCCATATTTTCAATCCACCGGGAGTACCGCTGGGGGTAAAATTCATCCTGGTGCCGGTAGAGTTTCTGAGTGTGTTCATTAAGCCCTTCGCCCTGATCATTCGTCTTTTTGCCAACATGGTGGCGGGCCACATTATTATTATTTGTTTGATCTCATTGATATTCATCTTCGGACAACTGAACCCGATTGCAGGCTGGGGAGCTTCTCCGCTGTCAATAGGATTTACCGTGTTCATTTACCTTATTGAAGTGCTGGTGGCTTTTTTACAAGCTTTCATCTTTACGATGCTGACGGCAGTATTCATCGGGCAGGCGTTTGAAGGAGAACATCATGATGAAGCACATGCGGCTCATCACTAAAAGTTTTTATTTTTTAACTATCATTAATAACAACAAACATGGATTTACTGAATGTAATTCTGTTGGCTGACACTGCTAATGCAGGTGGTGCAATTGGTGCAGGTCTTGCTGCTATCGGTGCCGGTATTGGTATCGGTCAGATTGGTAAAGGCGCTGTAGAAGCGATTGCCCGTCAGCCAGAGGCGTCTAACGACATCCGTGCAAACATGATCTTAACGGCTGCCCTTGTAGAAGGAGCTGCCCTGTTTGCCATCATCGTAGGCTTCCTTGCAATGGTATTGTAATATCGTTGCCACAAAAAATTACTGCATCCAATGCACAGGGCGGAGGATGCAGTATTTTAACCCTAAATCCCTGAAGGGGCTTTAGAAAGTTCTTAAAATTTAAAGGGTTATTATGTAGTTAGCAGTGATATTACTATCATCGCCTGTTGCAGCCTGTTCCGCCCTTCAGGCGGGATTGCACTCTTTATCGTTCTGTAATTCAACTGAACAAATAAAACTGCCGTTTTGCAATTAGCAAATCAGCACATTAACGAATTAGCAAATTGATTTAAATATGGAATTGCTTCTCCCGAAACTTGGTTTACTTATCTGGACCCTCCTGGCCTTCCTGATCGTTTTCTTCCTGCTGAAGAAAATGGCCTGGCCTGCCATCATCAAAGGATTGCGTGACCGTGAGAATACTATCGCTGACTCACTGGCTACTGCCCAAATGGTAAAAGAAGAAATGGCCCAGATGAAAAGTGAAAACGAGGCTCTGCTGGCAAAAGCCCGTGAAGAAAGAGCCCTGATGCTGAAGGAAGCAAGGGAAACCAAAGACCGCATCATCAGCGAAGCCAAAGAGCAGGCAAAAACAGAAGCTAATAAAATAGTAACCGAAGCACAAGTGGCTATCAATGCCCAGAAAATGGCAGCATTGACAGAAGTGAAGAACCAGGTAGGTAAGCTGGTAATAGAAGTAAGTGAGAAAGTACTGAGAAAAGAATTGAGCAATAAAGATGCCCAGGAAGCTCATATTAAAGGGCTGGTTGACGGAGTAAAATTGAATTAAAAACAGTTACGAGTTGTGAGTTATGAGCTGCGAGTTTAGTCGCTTCCGGCTCGAAACTCGAAACTCAAGGCTCGAAGCTTAAATAATATGCCTAATCCACGTTTAGCAATACGATACGCCAAGTCACTGGTTGACCTTGCAATTGAAAAAGGGGAACTGGAGGCTGTGTTTGCTGATATGAGCTGGCTGCATTCTGTTTGCAAAACCAATCCGGATTTTGTAAATGTGTTGCGCAGCCCGATCATTAAAGCAGAGGTAAAGAAAAAGATCATTGAGGCGGTGACCAACGGACGTATCAGTGAAATGACGGCGGCCTTTAACAGGCTGATCGTAACCAAAGGAAGGGAAAGTAACCTGCCGGAGATCACTCATGCATTCATTGAGGCATATAAGACGGAAAAGAACATTCATACGATAAAACTGAGCACCGCAGTACCTGCAAGCGATGATATCAAGGAAGCGATCATAACACAAGTAAAAAAATCAGCCGGTTTTGAGAACGTGGAACTGGAAGAGAAGGTGGATGCTGACCTGATCGGTGGTTTTGTGTTACAAATAGGTGATAAGCTGGTAGATGCAAGTATTGCATATGACCTGCGGGCAATTGCCAAGCAGTTTGAGAATAATGATTTTGTGTATAAGGTGAGATAGATTGAAAACAGAAAGCCGG
>CALSAT010000138.1:0-8841 GCA_943372905.1 Bacteroides fragilis
ATCCGATGTGGGGAACCGAGTACAGCGGTCCGCAGGCGGCGGTGCGTGGCGCCTATGAGAACAAGGCAGTGATCATTTGTAATGCAGAAGAAAGCGATGCCGATGCGCTGGACTGGGTGAAAGGAATGTATAAAAAGATAGGGATGCACCTGCTGGAAATGGAGGCGAAGGCCCATGATCTGCATGCTGCCTATGTGAGTCATATTTCGCATATCACTTCTTTCGCACTGGCCAACACCGTATTGGAAAAAGAAAAGGAAGACAATGCCATATTTGAGCTGGCTTCAGCTGGTTTTGAAAGCACCGTACGGTTGGCGAAAAGCAACCCGGCCATGTGGGTGCCGATCTTCATGCAGAACAAAGAGAATGTGCTGGATGTGCTGAAAGAGCATATAGCGCAGTTGTCAAGATTTAAAGAGAGCATTGAAAAAGAAGACAGCGAGTATTTATTGCGGTTGATTGAAGAAGCGAATAAGATCAGGAGGATAATAAAATAATGAGCATGCAATTGGCAAAAAACATATTTATAGTAAAAGATTTTCTTTCAGATAAAGAATGTGATGAACTGACCAGATTTTCAGAAATGACAGGATTCCAGGCTGCGGCTGTGGGAACGGAAAAAGGAACAAAACTGATCCCGGAAGTTAGAAATAATGAGAGGCTTTTGTATAAGGATGATGCATTCGCCCAAAAGTTGTGGGATAAGTTATCTCCATTTGTTCCAATACAAATTGGGAACAGTGTAGCAATTGGATTAAACGAGCTGTTCAGGTATTATAAATATGGGCCCGGGCAGAAGTTTAGTAAGCATATTGATGAGAGCTTTATTCGGAATGAATTGGAAGCGAGTTATTATACTTTCATGGTCTACCTGAATGATGATTTTGAAGGTGGAGAAACAAAGTTTGATAGCATTACTATAAATGCTGAGAAGGGGATGGGATTGATATTTCTTCATTCACTTCCTCATGAAGGAGCGGCAGTAATAAAGGGATTTAAATATGTACTGAGAACGGATATAATCTATAGGCTAATAGCTGAATAGCGAACAGAACCCTGAAGTGTGCGATGCAACTAAGATGCCATGAAAAACAAAAGCTGGTAACATAATAATTAACTTTACAACATACATTATGCAAACGTCAGAACAAACAACCAATGAAGCAGCGCAGGCAGCCTGGAACAAGCGGCCGCTTATCATCAGCGGACCGTGCAGTGCAGAAACAGAAGAACAAGTATTAGCCACCGCCCAGCGGCTGGCCGCTACCGGCAAGATAGATATGCTACGGGCCGGTATCTGGAAGCCCCGAACTAAACCCGGCATGTTTGAAGGAGTGGGTGCCAAAGGATTGCCGTGGTTGCAGCAGGCCAAAAAACTGACTGGCCTGCCAACTACGGTAGAAGTAGCCACCGGCAAGCAAGTGGAAGATGCGCTGACCTTTGATGTGGATGTGTTGTGGATCGGTGCCAGAACAACGGTGAATCCTTTCAGTGTACAGGAAGTAGCCGATGCGTTGCGTGGAGTGAATGTTCCGGTACTGATAAAAAACCCCATCAATCCTGACCTTGAACTGTGGACCGGAGCCGTGGAAAGAATAGCCCGGGCTGGTGTAAAAGAGATCGGATTGATACACCGGGGCTTTAGTTCGTATGGTAATACTGAGTATCGCAATGCGCCTATGTGGCATATGGCGATTGAAATGAAACTAAAACATCCAGGTATGCTGCTGATCAATGACCCATCACATATTTGTGGCCGCCGGGATATATTGCTGGAGGTAATGCAAAAAGCCATAGACCTGGATTACGACGGGCTGATGATTGAAAGCCATATAGACCCCGACAATGCCTGGAGTGATGCGAAGCAGCAGGTAACGCCTGAGCGGCTGAAAGAAATGCTGGATACGATCATTTGGAGAAAGGAAGATGTGAACTCCGAAGAGTATCATGCTGCACTCGAAAAACTGCGGCAGCAGATCAATCACCTGGATGATGAAATGATGCAGATACTAAGCCAGCGGATGAAGATAGCTGAGCAGATAGGCAAGTACAAGAAAGAAAATAATATCACCATTTTGCAAACCAGCCGCTGGAATGAGATTTTAGAAAGGGCCAGTGCCAAAGGAGAGAAGATCGGATTAAGCAAAGAGTTCATCACCAGGTACCTGGATGCGATCCACATGGAAAGTATCAATCACCAGAAGAAGGTGCTGGACAGTTAGACCCCTGTCCCCTAAAGGGGAACTTAGATTTGATTATTTACAGTCATAACAAAAGTTCTTTATTTCGGATTAATATTTAGTATGCCAGCTTCAGTTCCCTGATCGGCTTCCTTGCGTCGCACACTTGTACTGCAATAACACGGATGGGCATATTGGGAGAGTCATTATTACTTTGCTTCCTTGCGGCTTTGCGAGAAAAATTATAAAATGAAACATCAGCAAATAAAGTTTTCATCAGCGGCTACCGATTTTTACTTTGCCTATAGCATCAGTCACCTGAAAAAGATAACTGACCCCGAAGCCACCGTACTGATCACTGATGAAAATGTTTTCAATGCCCATCAAAAAAGGTTCAAAGGGTGGGATACGATCGTACTGAAGCCCGGTGAGGAATTTAAGGTGCAGGGTACGGTAGATACCATCATAGAAAAGCTGATAGAAATGGAAGCCGACCGGAAGACCACCTTAGTAGGAGTGGGTGGAGGTGTGGTAACGGATATTACCGGTTATGTGGCAGCCGTGTATATGAGGGGATTACGGTTTGGGTTTGTGCCTACCTCCATACTGGGACTGGTGGATGCTTCTATCGGCGGCAAGAATGGCATTGATGTGGGACCTTATAAGAATATGGTGGGTATTATCCGCCAGCCGGCTTTCATTCTGCAGGATATGGTCTTTTTGAATTCATTGCCGCAGGCAGAATGGGAAAATGGTTTTGCCGAAGTGATCAAACATGCCTGTATAAAAGATGCCGCCATGTTTGCCGAACTGGAAAAGAGTACATTGAAAACTTACCAGGGGAGACAAACGGCCATCTGTGAATTAATACAGCGAAATGCGCTGATCAAAACCAAAGTGGTACAAAAAGATGAATTTGAAAAAGGAGATCGCCGCTTGCTCAACTTTGGTCATACGCTTGGTCATGCCCTGGAAACACAGTATGAGTTGCTGCACGGACAGGCTATTTCCATCGGCATGACCTATGCCTGTCATATTTCAGAACAACTGACCGGCTTCAAACAAACGGAGAAAGTAATTAGTGTTTTAGAAAAGTACAAGCTGCCTACCTATGCTTTTTTCAATAAGCAAAAAGTATTTGACATACTGAGGATGGACAAGAAGCGGGAAAGAAAAGAAATGAATTATGTGTTGCTGGAAAGGATAGGGAGGGGAGTGGTGAAGACGATTTCATTGAAACAATTAGAGAAAATTATTCAAGATTTATAAACGTGAAAGTAACAATACATCCGTCAAAGTTAAAAGGAGCTATTCAGGCACCCGCTTCCAAAAGTTCAATGCAGAGGGCTTTGGCAGCAGCATTATTAGCAAAAGGGACAACTACGATACTCAACCCCGGACATAGCAATGATGATAAAGCAGCATTGGAGGTTATTAAAGCATTGGGCGCTGTTGTGAATAGGGAAGAAGATAAACTGGTAATAGAAAGCAACGGTGTGCAACCGGTAACTGATGAGGTGAACTGCGGTGAAAGCGGCCTGGGCATCCGCATGTTTGCACCCATCATTGCATTAAGTGGAAAAGAGATCAAGATTACTGGTGAAGGAAGCTTGTTGACCCGGCCGATGGACTTCTTTGATGAGATATTACCGCAGCTTGGTGTTACCATAAAAAGTAATGAGGGCAAATTGCCATTAACGTTGCAAGGACCTCTGCAACTCCAAAATATTGAAGTGGATGGGTCACTTAGTTCACAGTTTTTAACCGGATTGCTGATGGCGTATGGTGCCTCCCCAAACTCCTCCGCAGGAGGGGCTTCAGACTCCGAAAGTTCGGCTATTACAATTAAGGTTCGTAATCTCAAAAGTAAACCATATATAGACCTGACATTGGATGTAATGAAACAGTTTGGTTTGAGAATACCTGAGAATAACAATTACGAGGAGTTTATTTTTCATAGTGACTCTTCTCTAATCCCCCCTGCGGGGGGTGGGGGGGCTGCTTATACTGTAGAAGGCGACTGGAGCGGTGCCGCTTTTCTTCTGGTAGCTGGTGCTATCGCAGGCCCCATAACAGTCAGAGGCCTGGATTTATCTTCCACCCAGGCTGACAAGGCGATCATTGATGCACTTATGGCGGCCAACGCCGGTATAGCAATGGATGCCAAAGGCATTCAGTTGCACCCGGTGGAAATGGATGCGTTCTATTTTGATGCCACTGATTGTCCTGACCTGTTTCCGCCACTGGTAGCACTGGCTGCTTATTGCAAAGGAAAGACAACGATAAAAGGTGTAAGCCGGTTAACACATAAAGAAAGCAACCGGGCTGTAACGCTTCAGGATGAGTTTGATAAAATGGGTGTGACGATAGACCTGAACGATGACCTTATCGTAATACATGGCGGTGGAGTAGTGAAAGGCGCTGATGTTCATTCGCATCATGATCATCGTATCGCAATGGCCTGTTCGGTAGCCGGTTTGAAAGCAGACAGTGAGATGGTGATAGAGGAAGCGCAGGCGGTAAAGAAGTCATATCCTGATTTTTGGAATGACTTGAAAAGCCTTGGTGCTGATGTATCTTTACCGGGATTTACAATTTGATCAATTAACTGATAAACATTGAATTCATTCGGCCGACTATTCCGTATTTCCATCTTTGGAGAATCACATGGTGAATGTGTGGGTATTACTATTGATGGTTGTCCGGCTGGATTATCGTTAACAGCGGAAGACCTGCTGTCCGATCTGGAAAGAAGAAAAGGTGGTAAGCAAAAAGGCACTACTCCAAGACAGGAAGATGATTACCCCATATTTAAAAGTGGCGTGTTTAATGGAAAGACAACCGGTTTTCCTATCACCATTCTTTTTGAAAATAAAAATACCCGCAGCGAAGATTATAGTAAGCAACGAAGTATACCCCGCCCGGGCCACGCTGATTGGGTGGCACACCAGAAATTTGGAGGCAATGAAGACTACCGGGGTGGTGGGCATTTTAGTGCAAGGCTTACTACAGGCATTGTAGCGGCAGGAGCGATAGCGAAGAAATTGATGAAAGAGGCAAGTATTCAAGCCCGGGTAACCGAAATTGGTGGTGAGAAGGACCTGGAAAAAGGTCTGCAAAAAGCTATTGATGCAAAGGATTCGGTCGGTGGTATTGTGGAATGTCGCATCACCGGTTTACCGGTTGGTTTAGGAGAACCTTATTTTGATTCTATTGAATCTGTTTTATCGCACATCCTGTTTGCCATTCCTGCTGTGCGGGGAGTAGAGTTTGGAACCGGCTTTGCTGCCGCAACCATGTTTGGCAGCGAACATAACGATGCCATTATGAATAGCAGTGGTGCTACCCAAACCAATCATGCAGGAGGCGTAGTTGGCGGTATCACCAATGGAAATGAACTGGTATTCCGCCTGGCGGTAAAACCCACTTCTTCCACGCCAAAAGAACAAAGAAGCCTGAACTGGGATACAGGGCAGGTGGAAGATTTTTCCATCAAAGGCCGCCATGATCTTTGTGTAGCCCTGCGGGCACCAGTGATCGTAGAAGCGGTAACTGCAATTGTACTGGCGGATTTTATGCTGCTGGAACAAAAAATTAAAAGAGTATTATAATGCCGATCATTTATCATGTTACAACTGCTGCTGATTGGAAAGCGGCGCTGGAAAAAGGATCTTACGAGCATCCATCGCTTAGTGCTGAAGGGTTTATTCATTGCTCGCAGGAGCATCAGGTGCCCGGAGTGCTGGAAAGGTATTTTGAAGGAGAAACAAACCTGCTGAAACTGGTGATTGATACTGATAAGCTAACGAGTAAATTTGTATTTGACTGGTCTCCTTCCACACAAGACACTTTTCCGCATGTGTACGGCCCAATCAACCTGGAGGCCGTAGCTGATGTTAAGGAGCTATAGATCTTTCTTCAGTTTTTTAAAGTCTAAATCCAGTATCTCATACCGGCTGCTTTCAGGAAAAGAATAATGCCACCATTCAGACGAAAGCGGTTTGAATCCATGTTTTTCCATAGTTGATTTCAGTAACAAACGGTTTTGCAACACCTCTTCAGGAAGGCGGGTAAATGTATGATGGGCAGTATCAGTAAAATTATCAAAACCGGTACCCATATTTAATTCCCGGCCCGTTTGCAGGTTAATAAGTGTAAGATCTACGGAGACGCCGCGGTTATGGCCACTGCCCCTCGCCGGGTTAGCCACATAGCGTTCGTCTTTTACCAGTTCCCAGAATTTTACCGTCACAGAATAAGGTCGGTAGGCGTCATAAATTTTAATACCCAGCCCTTTGCTTTTAAGTTCCTCTTGTACTTTTTGCAATGCCCTGGCAGGCAGCAGGCGCAGGTACGTATAGATCGTACCCGCCGGGTACATCAGCCTCTTCATGAAATTATTAACAGTAGCATATCGCAGATCGTATACAATACCTGGAATCAGTCCTTTGAGTTCCACCATCTTTTTGGCAGAATCGGCTTTAACCTGCTTTTTATACACATCCCACTTATCGGTCAAAGGGGGACGGATATACGAAGTATCCTGAGCAGTTATAAATAATGCAGATAATGTTGAAAAAATTAGGAGCAAACACTGTTTCGGGAAGCAACGATTTCTTATATTGTTCATCATCCGGAAGAGAATTGTGCTAGTAAGTTAATGTAAAAACCGGAGACACCGTCCGTTGCCACTTCACCATTATGAGTATATATCATTTACTTCCCCGGACCATCAGTTGCCTCGCAGGCATTGTACTGTTTTTTTCCTGTGGGAATAAGTCTGGCAGTTCTTCCGGTGATACGATTGCCGATACACCTAAAGAACTGCAGGAAAAAGCGACCAATCTTATACAAGAGTTGCTTGCGGGTGCCGCCACAGAAAAAGCTCAGTTAGGTGATTCAAGCATTCGGTTAAAGCAGCTTCGGGTTGCTGGAGTATTGTACACTGATAAAGCATTTACTCCATTATGGAGTTTCCAGGAAAAATGGCTGCCAGAAGGAGATTCTGTTTTTCATTTTATTCAGCAGGCACAGTTATACGGATTATTTCCGGAGGATTATCATTTTGCCCGGGTCAAAGAACTGCGGGATAAGTTTGCAGCCGATTCGAATGCCAAAGGGGACAGAAAAGATGCCCTGCTCTGGTCAAAAGCCGACATCTTGCTTACTGATGCGTTTGTCCAATTACTTAAGGACGTAAAGCTGGGCCGGCTGCCCAACGACAGCATCACTCTTCGCAAAGACACCGTACTTGCTGATGATTTTTATAAGCAGCAATTAACACAACTGCAACAGGCTGGTTCTCTCACGGCTATTGTTCAATCCCTGGAGCCTGTGCATAAAGGCTATCATCTGCTGAAGCAGGGTATTCCATCTTTTTTGGCAAAATCAGACTCCCGGCAATTCACATTTGTACCTGGTAAGGATGCCGCCGGTTTTGCAAAAGCATTGCAGCAGCGTTTATTTGAAGGAGGATACATTGCCTTCGACAGTGTGCGGGCCGATTCGGCTCAACTGGCCGATGCGGTAAAAAAGTTTCAAAAAGACAAGGGAATAGCAGTGGATGGAAGGGTGGGAGAAGGTACTATCCGCACCCTGAATACGTCTGACAGAGAGAAATTCATCCGTATTGCCATCAGTATGGATAAATATAAAATGCTGCCGGAAAAAATGCCATCGAAATACATCTGGGTAAATGCTTCTGCCAATTACCTCGAAGTAGTAGATAATGATGAAGTAAAACTTACCTCTAAAGTCATTTGTGGCAAAGCCAAAACAAGGACGCCGGTATTGAGCAGCCTCATTACTTCCCTTATTACCTATCCCCAATGGGTACCGCCGCCCAGTATTGTTTCAAAGGAGATATTGCCGGCCGTAAAGAAAAACCCCGGATACCTGGCAAGGAAGGGCTTTAGCCTCGTCAATTCAAAGGGAGAAGAAGTAGACCCCTATTCGGTGGACTGGTCAAAGTACAGCAAAGGTATTCCTTACCGCATCGTACAGGGAAGCGGCGATGCTAATGCCCTTGGCATAATGAAATTTGTGTTTGATAACAAATACTCTGTTTACCTGCATGATACCAACCAGCGATACCTCTTTGCAAATGGAATGCGGTCCCTGAGCCACGGTTGTGTGCGGGTGCAGGAATGGGAAAAGCTGGCCTGGTATATTTTGCGAAATGACAGCCTGAATGCAAAAGGAAAAGGTTATACCCCGGTTGATTCTGTGAAAACATGGCTTAGCAACAAACAAAAAAGGAGTATCACGGTAAAGAATAAAATGCCCGTTTATATTCGGTACATTACCTGCGAAGGCAAGCCTGATGGTATTGTATTTTACGATGATGTGTATGCGGAAGACAAATTCCTGCGGGAGAAATTTTTTGCTGCAAATTAGCCGCCCGGTTATACCGTTTGAAGTGAATAGACCGGGGAAAAAGAAACCTTTCCAACGTGGTGAATATTAGGTAAATAATTTATTTTCGGATATTGAACATACCTGTTATTTTTGTCCAGATTTAAACCAAACTATCTCTTTATGAAGAAGATACTATTTGCATTGTTTGCGCTGTACCGGCTTGTGCCTGCCAGTTATGGTCAACACGATGAAATTGCCCCTAAGTCTCTGGGTGTCAGCTTTTTTTTCAATGACTTCACTACTC
>CALSAT010000139.1:0-8821 GCA_943372905.1 Bacteroides fragilis
AAAATCGACTCCTGAGCCAATACGAAATGACATGGTACAATGATTTTATCAAATATCCTTAAAATAAGTATCCCGTCCTGATAGAATCGGGACGGGATACTTTATATGAAATAAGTTGTGAGATTATTTTTTGGCACCACCACTGAAATCAAACAGGATAGAGAAACGCAGTGTGTTTGATAATGGGTTGCGGCTAACACCAGCACCTGTTGGAACCAGGTAAGCAAAATTGAATCCGAAGATATTATACTTAAGACCTAAGCCAGCAGTGAAATAACGACGGTTTCCTTTTGTTTTATTCTCATAGAAATAACCGGCACGGAGAGCAAACTGATTGTTGTACCAGTATTCAGCACCCAGGCTAAATTGGAACTCTTTCAGTTCTTCGCCAAAGCCATCAGGAGCATCGCCGAAAGAGCTGAACCAGCTGCCTAATACACCTTTGCTTCTGTAATCAGCAAGACCTTGCACATCACCTTCAGCAGGAGGAGTAGGAACCAACAGTTTGTTTACTTCAACACCAAAAGATATTTGGTTCTGATCGTTGAATTTCTTTGTGTAGTTAGTACCGAAGCCAAGGTTAGCAGGAATGAAATCTTTAGCATCAGCATTGTCAGTGTAAGCAATTTTAGCACCGAGGTTCTGTAATACAACACCAAAGTTCCAGCCTTTAGTACCAGTATGATACCAGCCCAGATCAGCGGCTACAGAGCTACCAGCTTTGTATGTAGTGCTACCAACGGTAGTTCCACCAGCCAGATTTGAATTGATATACTTCAAAGCGATACCAACACCGTTCTTAGCATTTAACTTACGGGAATAACCGATATCAATTCCGAACTCACGGGGACGGAAGTTACCAAAGTCATTTCCGAGGTTATCGGTAAATGTAATATTACCCAGGCTGAAATAACGAACAGAAGCAGTGATAGCTTGATTGTCGTCAAATTTATATTGCCCGGAAAGAGTTAAAAGATACACGTCGTTTACAAGGTCTTTCAACCATGGAGTGTAGGTAACGCCTACGCCACTTGATTGATTGAAAGCTGCTTTACCCATGTTCCAAAGTCCTGAATATTGGTCAGGAGAAGTGGCTATGCCAAGTTCTCCCATACCGCCAGAACGGGCATCGGGTGAAATACGTAAAAAAGGAACAGCAGTTGTTACAACGTTGATAGGTTCTACCTGGGCTTTTACAGCAGATGATAAACCACAAAAGAGCAGGAGTCCGGCAGTTAGTTTTAAAGCAGTTGGTCTCATTAGAAAGTTTTTAATAATGGTGTAAATATAGAGCTTTTGATTAAATACAAAACTAAAATAGAGAATTTTATCGGAAACTAAAAAATTGTCGATTTTTCGGGAAATTATTGGAATTGGATTGCTACCGGATGTAATCCGGAAGTGCAAATTTCAGGAAAAACGGAATCCACCCGCATTTATTGTAAAAAATAATATTTTTTTCCGCCATCATGATAATAATCAGGCCCAAAGGCCATTTTTTATGACCCAGAATGGCTGGGATAAAGAGGCCATATATGACCAAGATCGAAAGAAAACACCCGGTTGTTTGTCATAATATTACCAGCTTCTCAATTACTTCTTTTTTCTTTTTTCCCGGAGCAATTACCCTCAATTTATATATATACACCCCACGCCCCAACCTTGCCCCGTAATCATCCTTGCCATCCCATTGTAATTGGGCGGAACGGTTGCCCTCAGTGGTTAGGTACTGGCTGAAAGACCTGACCACCCGGCCCGTAATGGTCATTATTTCGAGGTGTACAAGGAGTGGTTGTCCCGGTTTATTATGTTCAAACCAGAAATTGGTGCTGGTAGTAAAAGGATTGGGGTAATTTAATACATGGCTCAATTCCAGTTCCTCATCGTTGGCCACGACAAAATCAAGGATCGACTCATTTGAATTATTCAGTACATCCCAGGCCTTTATTTTAAGTGTGTGGGGGCCTGGCGATAGTTCCGGTAACTGAAAGCGGGCTACTCCTTGCTGGTAGCTGTTCAGATCGGCCTGGTAATAATCATTCAGGATAAAAAACTGGCGGTTGTTATTATCCAGTGTGGCTACAATATCATGACCAATACCTGCACCGGTTGTATTGATACCGGAAGAGTCTGCCAGTTTTACTACCAGCACCGGGGCCTGGTTGGTAATGCCTCCGTTGGCAAAAAGCTCATCATTCAGGTAGGGCTTTATTTCAGGGCCTTCATTATCACTGCTTATAGTATTACCAATACCGCCAATTATCAGGTTGGTAAAATAGCCGCTGGCATCTTTGGCGCCATCTTCAGCATACAAACTCAGTTTACCATTGCCATACTGGTAATTAATATCTTTTGGCACTTTGAAAGAAAATGTAAAGGCACCATTAGTAACAACAGCCTTTCCTTTAAAAAGGGCATTTACCTGGGTTTGAAAATCAGTAACCTGGCTTCCCGGGTCATTAGCCAGCGTACTTACCGTTTGGGCTTTATCAAACACCACCGGGTACACAGTCCCATTAAAGCCGGTCAATACATTACCCGCCAGGTCTGTTACCTCCCCTTCTATTACCACTTTTTCTGTGGAGCTCAGGGTGTCGGCTGTAGCCACCGGAATCCCGTTCACCCTGGTAGCCCGTACTTTCAGCCGGGGAAAGGCCAGCGTAAGGGCGGGATCTCCGAGCAAAGTGAATTTTCTGTTATTCGCCACATCGCCGGAAGTCTGGTAGGTATAATTCTTCGCTTCCTTTACCGCATCGCCCAGTGTTTTGTAAACTCCGCTGGCATCCGGCTGTAAGGCAAACTGCAAATAATTATTATTGATGATCCGGTTGCTGAAGGCAAATACCAGCCGGGTGGTGGTCATCAGTGCAATAGCCCCTGTTTTGGGTCTCAATAAAATATTTTCCCCGATGGAATTGATAGTAGGATTATCATACGGCGCAAAATCGCAGGTGGCAGTTATAAATAAAGGCAACTTATCCGGATTGTTCCAACTGTTCACTGTTTGCTGGTCCAGTACTGTTTCTTCTGCCAGGCGGCTGGCACCACCATGTCCGTTATAGTTCCAGATAAGGGTGCCGTTATAAATTTGGTTATTGCTCGCCTGGTTGGCCTGCGGATAACGACTCCCCCCGGCACCGCTTTCCTGTCGGAAGGCATCAAGGTAAATTTTTTGCTGGTTAAAAACAGAGGCGGTTGTTGCCGCAGTGGTCGTAAAGATTTCTGCATCCTGCAGGTGCAGGTTATTATCCTCATCATCTGCCAGGAAGGTGAGGTTATTTCTCCACGGTCCCAAACTTTGCGGAGCTAAATAAGCAGCTACTTTGTCCACAAAATTGCCTGCTTCTCCGGCATTCTTTGCCGGCACCCTTCCAATACCAATATCCAGCAGATTCGTAATGAGCCCTGAATTAATGTCTTCATTATCTTCCAGGAAACCGAAATAATCATCCGATGCATAAGTTGAGAGCGGATCAAGCGAAAAATTATTTTCATACGCAGGTACCAGGTTGGTATTGCCTGCGATCCTGTCTTTAAAATCAAAAGAGGCATCACCAAACAACAACAAGTATTTCAATTTATTTACCGGGCTGGCATTGTACTTATCAAAATACATTTTCACAAGGTCACGGATGGCCGTTGGATCAGCGGCACCGCTGCCAAATTCATTATATACCTGCTCCGTGTTTACTACCAATGTCCGCAACCCATTTTGCTGCTGATGCAATTGTGCCAGGCGCTGTGCCTGTGATACTAATGATGGATGAGCAACAATGATCATGTCAACCGGTGAGGTATTATGCAGGTCCTGGTTATTTATTTTTCCAATAGCAGTTGGCAGTAAAAAATTAGCCGGATTGAATGCGGCATACTCACGAAGCCTTTCTGTAGTATTATTAAAACGGAATGTCCCGCCACTGACGCTGCCCTGCATTTGTAAAGGATTCAGCGGATCTGTAATATCCCACACCTGGGTGGCAGCCGATACATTGCTCACTACAAATTCAGCAGAGCCGCTGCCAATACTTGTCCAGTCACGAAAAAGCAGCTGATCAGCTCCACTCAATGAAATATTGCAGCGGGTAAACAGTTCAAACCAGTTGATCCACCCCTGCGAATTAAAACTACCGGGCACATAAGTGAAACCCACATCTGTATTAGGAGACAAGGCAGTGCTGTTGGCGAAACCAGTGGTCTGTTGCGCAAAGAGATCATACAATCCGCCACTGATAGCATTTACAACAATTTGGCCGGCCGGCTGATTGTTTATTCTGATATCAAATCGACTGGCAGCACCTGCAGACCTTGCCACCAGGTTTGTTCTCAACAGCATAGGAGCGCCACTTTGAATGGCAGGAAATGCGACAGTAAAATTCCGGGTAAGCGACCGCCCCGGTAAGGCTGATAATTCTTCCCCATACCATTCTTTTCCGCTGGCCAGGAAATTGACCGTGTCAAGTTCATGAAAATAACGGGCGGAATACATAGAGATGGTAGCCGCTGGTGAACTGATCAACGGGGCTACCGTTATTCTTTTTCCTGTGCCGCCAATACTTAAGAAATAATACGCTTTATCAGTATAAATATTCTTCCGGTGAGTGAATCGTTGGTTCAAGGAATCTTTCAGCCATTCATTGGGGCCATTAGCATAAAAAAGAAGGTAGTCAGACCCGTTCATGATTCCGTCACCGCCATCAATGATCTGGATGGCATTTTCCCGTAGGTCATCCGTCCAGGGCCCTGCGTTGGCTTCAGCCAGCATAGCCCCGCCATTTCCAAATAGCCGGATAGTACCGGAAGAAAGGCCGCTGGTATTAACGCCAAGATTATTTAAAAAAGGAATGTCTATTTTATAGATACCGGGAGAACTGACGCTTAGTTTGTACCAGTTGCCGCCCGCCAGTACAGAACTGGAGGTATAGCTGCGCTGTGAAAATCCCGGAAGACCAGTGCAAAAAAACCATCCCGCCAAAAGAAACAGATACCGGGTTCTCATAAAGCTAAAGCGCTGGTTTGATGGGGTTTTTCCCCTTAAAAAAAGTATTTGTGCGTAGCCGTTTTTACTTAAAGTGGCTATATTCGTCCCGAAATTGATTCAGGAGGGGTAAAACTTTTAACAAGTGCAATATTTTTACCTCATCCGGCGTTAAAAATATTCCAATTCATAGGTTTATGCAAAAAACAATGAGAAACTTAACAATCCTGGTATCCTGTGTAGTGCTGCTTGCTTCCTGCAAGAACGGCGGCCTCTTCAAGAAAAAGCAAGACAAGTCTGATGTAACAGGCTGGAATTACAACGATAAGAACATGGGTGGCTACAAAGTCTCCAAAGCAAAAGAGCAAGGCCTCGGCCCTGGTTTGGTGTTTGTGGAAGGCGGTACCTTTACCATGGGGCAAACCGAGGAAGACGTAATGGGCGACTGGAATAATATTCCCCGCCGTGTGTCTGTTCCTTCGTTTTATATCGACCGTACAGAGGTTGCTAACGTTCACTATCGTGAATACCTCCATTGGTTAGGCCGGGTGTTTGACGCATCTGACCCCGCCAACGCCAAAATACTGGAAGGAGCTCTTCCTGATACCCTCGTATGGAGAAGTGAGTTGAGCTACAACGAACCAATGGTGGAATTCTATCTGCGCCACCCCGGTTTCAACGACTATCCTGTAGTAGGAGTTACCTGGAGACAAGCAAAAGATTTCTGTCTTTGGAGAAGCGACAGGGTAAACGAAGGCGCCCTGATCAAAAAAGGATATATCAACAAGGCAAATGTAAAACCCGGCGCACAGCAGGGTGATAATAATTTCACTACAAAATCTTACCTCTTAGGCTTATACACAGCGCCTCCCGGCAAAATGAAAACGCCTAAAGGTGAACCCAAACAAACTGTGGCAACCATGGAGTCTGGTGCTTTATTGCCTGACTATCGTCTGCCATTCGAAGCTGAGTGGGAATATGCCGCTTATGGTTTGATCAATCAAAACCCCCGCCCCAGCACCAAAGAAGGTAAAAGAGGGGAGGAATTGGCTTCTAACAAACAATTATATCCCTGGGCCCAAAACGTAAATGGACTTCGTGACACCCGTCGCGGAAGCTGGCAGGGCACTTTTCTGGCTAACTTTAAGAGAGGCTCAGGTGATAATGCTGGTGTGGCTGGTGGTTTGAACGACCGTGCTTTTTACACTGCTCCTGTAAAATCTTTCTTCCCGAATGGTTTCGGCATCTATAATATGGCGGGTAACGTGAGTGAGTGGGTGGAAGATACTTATCGCCCCCTGTCCTCTCTCGACTTTGATGATCAGCCTGCACCTTTCCGTGGTAATAAATACCAGAAATTGTATGTAGCTGATTCTACTACAATGGACCCTGCCACAAGATATGAGAAAGACAGCACCGGCCGTGTAAGAATGGCTGATGTAACTGATGCTGAAAGCAAAAACCGCAGAAACTATCAAAGAGGTAATGTGATTGACTTCCTGGATGGTGACTCTTTGTCACAATCACAGTATGGATATGGTACCACCACACTCATACACCCTGAGAAATCAAAAGTGTACAAAGGTGGCAGCTGGAACGACAGAGCTTATTGGCTGACACCAGGTGCCCGCCGTCATCTTGAAGAAGACCAGGCATTGAGCACTCTTGGTTTCCGTTGCGCTATGAACCGTATGGGTTCTCCTGAAGGTAATGGCCGCAAAACTGGTCAGCACTACAAAACAAAAAGACAAAAGAGATAAAAGTCAAATAAAGATAATAGTCAAGAACCCTCCATATGGAGGGTTCTTATTTTATATACCTATCCCGCTTACTTTTGCTGTATGCCAATAGAAGAATTATATAAAATCTATACAGAGTATCCTTCCGTACAAACGGATACCCGGAAGCTGAAGCAAGGGGACCTTTTCTTTGCCTTAAAAGGAGGCAATTTTAACGGTAACGCATTTGCCCAACAAGCCATCGATGCAGGCGCTGCCTTTGCTGTGATTGACGAAGCCGCCTATGAAATACCCGGCAAAACGATGTTGGTGGATGATGTTTTGAGTACCTTACAACAATTAGCCAAACACCACCGGGAACAATTCAAAAACATCCCCTTCATTGCCATTACCGGCAGCAATGGAAAGACCACCACGAAAGAGCTGATCCATGCAGTTCTTTCATCCCGGTTTAAAACATATACGACCGAAGGAAACCTCAATAACCATATCGGCATTCCGTTAACCATTTTGAAAATAAAAGAAGATGCCCAGATAGCGGTAATAGAAATGGGGGCCAATCACCAAAAAGAAATTGAAAGCTATTGTGTGTATGCACAGCCCACTCATGGTGTGATTACCAATTGCGGGAAAGCCCACCTGGAAGGCTTTGGCGGGGTGGAAGGGGTAAGAAAAGGAAAGGGAGAACTGTTTGATTATTTGCGCAGCCATAACGGAGCAGCCTTTGTAATGTGGGATTACGATTACCTCCGTGAAATGAGTAAAAACATCCCTTCAATAATAAGGTATGGTACAGCGGAGGCCGATACGGAAGGCACAATGCTGAAAAGCGAACCTTTTCTGGAAGTTGTCATACATAAAAGACCCGAAACAGGCCTCATAAAAACACAACTGGTAGGCGATTATAATTTACCGAATGTATTGGCGGCAGCAGCGATCGGCAATTATTTCAAAGTGCCTGCTGAAATGATAAAGAACTCAATTGAGCACTACTCCCCCTCCAACAGCCGCTCCCAGCTGGTGGAAATAGATTCCAACAAGATCATCCTGGATGCATACAATGCTAACCCCAGCAGTATGAAACTGGCAATAGAAAATTTTGCAAAACTCCCCGTGGAAAATAAGGTATTAATGCTGGGTGCCATGGCAGAACTGGGCGAAGAAAGCATTGAAGAACACAAAGCAATAATTTCATTAATCCAGCAATACCCATGGAACGCCGTAGTATTAGTAGGCGGCGATTTCCTGAAGATCGGTCACCCCTTTCTTTCCTTTGCAAATGCAGCAGAAGCAGCCGATTGGTTTACCCGGCAATATTTCGAAAATACACACCTGCTCATCAAAGGAAGCAGAAGTATGCAAATGGAGAAAATATTAGAAGCTTAACTTTACCAGATGAACTGGAGACAACTATTTCCCAAATTTGAGCCCGGCCTGATTGAGATAATAGAAAAGGAAGCGGTGCAAAGGACCTTTAATGCCGGAGATACGATAATGCGGACCGGCCAATACATTAAATCCACCGCCCTGGTGCTGGAAGGCAGAATAAAAATATACCGGGAAAACCAGGATGGTGGGGAGTTCCTCATGTACTACCTAGGCCCGGGGCAGGCCTGCGCCGTTTCAATGATCTGTGCTATCCAATCCACCACCAGCGAAATTATGGCCGTAGCAGAAGAAAATACTGAAGTCCTGATGATACCGGTACAACTGATGGACGATCTGATGAACAAGTATAAAAGCTGGTACCAGTTCGTTATACAAACCTATCGAAGTCGTTTTGATGAGTTACTTTCTGTAGTCGATAATATCGCCTTCCGTATTATGGTTGAACGATTGGAGTTCTATTTAAAACGCTATGCAGACAAGGCCGGCAAAAGAAGTATTGAACTGTCTCACCAGCAAATTGCTGATGACCTGAACAGCTCACGGGAAGTGATTTCCCGGTTACTGAAGAAAATGGAACAACGCAATCTGGTTAAGCTTCACCGCAATATGATTGAACTGGTATAGCCGTGATTTCTGTCACACTGCGGGAAAAGCCTTTCATCTAATCTTGCAGAAATTATTACATGGAAATCATCGGCTATATCGCTTCGCTTGTAAT
>CALSAT010000140.1:0-8819 GCA_943372905.1 Bacteroides fragilis
AAATAGGTTTCTGGGTGTAGTGCTGCCCCCGGCTAATACGATCGCATTGTACTCCCGTAACAGGTCGTTTATATTCACATTGACTCCCACATTGGCAAGGCAACGGAAAACCACTCCTTCCTCCTCCATCAGTTTTATTCTTCTGTCCACCACCCATTTTTCCAGTTTGAAATCCGGTATACCATAGCGCAGCAATCCGCCGGGAGCATCATCTCTTTCATATACCGTTACTATATGTCCTGCATAGTTCAATTGTGCAGCAGCAGCTAATCCTGCGGGGCCGGAGCCGATCACAGCAACTTTTTTTCCGCTGCGCATATTTGGCTTTCGGGGTGTGGCAAATCCTTTTTCAAAGGCGATCTCAATAATATGTTTTTCAATCTCTTCTATCGCAATTGCCGGTTGATTAATACCCAGCACACAAGCAGTTTCACAAGGAGCCGGACAAATACGACCGGTGAACTCCGGAAAATTATTGGTGGAAGTCAAGATTTCATAGGCCTCTTTCCATTGCTGCTGGTAAACGGCATCATTGAATTCCGGTATCACATTGCCCAGCGGACAACCATTATGACAAAATGGAACACCACAATCCATACAGCGGGCTGCCTGCTGATTTAGTTTTTCATCACTGTACTTTTCTATAAATTCGTTGTAGTGCGTCAGGCGTTGTTCCACCGGTTGTTTGCCTGGCAGTTCCCTGTTAAATTCTTTAAATCCTGTTGGTTTGCCCATTGTTAAGTTAATAGGTTAATTAGTTTATTTGTTTATCAGGTAATTATATTACCAGCGATATTAACACAGATGATCGTCCCTTGCGTCGCACACTTCATCGTTCGATTCACTGCTCAGCAGACCCACCCCAGTTTACTATAGCAATTTGTTTTCCTCATTTCGCCCCTCCCAAGGGAGGGGAAGTGCCCTTAAGGGCTATGGTGTATTTCTATCTTTCTTATGTTACTATATGGTTCAATTCTTGCATTCTGCAATAAGCGCCTTTGTGTGATGCCTTTTATTTTTGAGCAGAGATTTGGTTCACTGACTTTCCGTCTTCCTGACTTCCTGTCTTTCTGACTTTCTTATAATCTCTCGGAAATACTTTTACAAAGTGCCGTAACTGGTTATCCAGGTCATCAAGGATAAATTTAGCTACCGTGCTGCCGGTGTATTCAAAATGCTTTTGCAGCATGGTGAAGAGTTCATTCTTATCGCTCAGGTCACAGGGATCGAGATCCACCATTTCTTTATTGCAGTTATCAGTAAATTTTCCTTTCACATCATATATGTAAGCAATACCACCGCTCATGCCTGCGGCAAAGTTCCTGCCCGTATCGCCCAATATCACTACCCGGCCACCGGTCATATACTCACAACCATGATCGCCAATAGATTCTACCACCACCTGGGCACCCGAGTTTCTTACGCCAAATCGTTCACCTGCCTTCCCACGGATATAGGCTTCTCCGGATGTGGCCCCATAGAACGCCACATTGCCAATGATGCTGTTATCTTCCGGTGTATAGGTGGCAGTCTTTGGCGGATAGATGATCAGCTTCGCACCGCTTAGTCCTTTGCCAAAATAATCATTGGCGTCACCTTCCAGTTCCAGCGTAACGCCTTTGGTATTGAAAGCACCAAAGCTTTGTCCGGCTGTGCCATTGAAAGAAAAATGAATCGTATTATCAGGCAGGCCTTCCGACCTGTACTTCTTAGTGATCTCATTAGATAAGATAGTACCTGCTGTCCGATCCGTATTTTTTATCGGGAATGAGGCAGTTACTTTTTCTTTATGTTCCAATGCCGGTTGTGCAGCGGCTAGTAATTTCCAATCCAGGCTTTCTGCCAGCCCATGATCCTGCTGTTCGCTGCAGTATAGGGTGGAGTACATTGAATTTGGTTCCCTGTACAGAATGGCTGAAAGGTCAAGGTTCTTGTATTTCCAATGGTCAATATTCTCTCTTACTTCAAGGCTATCCACCTGGCCGATCATTTCCTGTACAGTTCTGAACCCTAACTCGGCCATGATCTCTCTCAGCTCCTGGGTGATCATTTTGAAAAAGTTTACCACATGGTCAGGATCACCTTTGAATCTTTTTCTTAGCTCGGTGTCTTGTGTGGCCACACCAACAGGACAAGTATTCAAATGACACTTTCTCATCATAATGCACCCTTCTACGACCAGCGCAGCCGTTGCAATGCCCCATTCTTCTGCGCCGAGCAAAGCGGCCACAGCAATATCTCTTCCTGTTTTCAACTGACCATCCGCCTGTACCACCACACGACTCCGCAATTTATTTTTTACCAGCGTTTGATGTGTTTCTGCCAAACCTAACTCCCAGGGTAACCCGGCATGTTTGATAGAACTTACAGGTGAGGCACCCGTGCCACCATCATGACCGGATATCAATACCACATCAGCTTTTGCCTTGGTTACACCAGCCGCAATTGTGCCAACACCTGCTTTGCTCACCAATTTCACACTGATCCTCGCATTGCGATTGGCATTTTTCAAGTCGTAAATTAATTGAGCAAGGTCTTCGATAGAATAAATATCATGATGCGGGGGAGGAGATATAAGACCCACACCCGGTGTAGCATGCCGTACCTTACCGATCCATTCATCTACTTTATGTCCGGGTAATTGGCCACCTTCTCCGGGCTTGGCGCCCTGCGCCATTTTTATTTGCAATTCATCTGCTTCGGTTAAGTATAAACTGGTGACACCAAATCTTGCGGATGCCACTTGTTTGATGGCGCTGCGCATGGAGTCTCCATTCTCCAGTATGTTGTAACGGCTTTCATCTTCCCCACCTTCACCGGTATTGCTTTTACCTCCCAGGCGGTTCATGGCTATCGCTAATGTGGTGTGTGCTTCCCAGGAAATAGAACCAAAACTCATAGCACCGGTGGCAAAGCGTTTGTAAATGTTTTCAGCAGATTCTACTTCATCAATTGAAACTGACGGGCGGTTCTTTTTGAATTGGAACATGCTGCGAAGTGTACAGGCTTTTTCACCTTGTTCATTTACCAGCTTGGAATATTTTTTAAAAGTAGCAAAGTCATTCATCCGGGTGGCATGTTGCAGCAAATGAATGGTCAGCGGATTGAACAAATGGAATTCACCTTTTCTTTTCCACTGATAGATGCCGCCAACCGTCAACCGGTCAACCGGCACATCTTTTTTGCTGAAAGCAAAGAAATGTTTGGCTAATGCTTCCCTGGCAATTTCATCCAGCCCCATGCCTTCAATTCTTGAAGTGGCCCCGGTGAAATATTTATTCACCACTTCTTTATTCAATCCAAGAATCTCAAATATTTGCGCACCCTGGTAAGACTGCAACGTGGAGATTCCCATTTTAGAAAATACTTTCAACAAACCATCATTCACTGCCTTTACATAATTTTTCTTCAGGTCATCTTCTGTTAAAGTGGTTTGTAGTTTCCCGGTTTCTCTCAGGTCACGAATGGATGATAAAGCGAGATAAGGATTGATAGCAGTAGCACCAAAACCAATGAGGCAGGCAAAATGATGAACTTCCCAAACATCACCAGCTTCAACGATGATGCCAACCTGGCCACGCATACCCTTGCGTATAAGATGGTGGTGAATACCGGCTGTTGCCAGCAAAGAGGGAATAGGTGCATGGTTGGAATCGATAGCTCTGTCCTGTAAGATCAGTACTTTAAAACCATCCTCCACCGCATCCACTGCATAATCACAAATACGTTCAATACCTTTTTTTAAAGAACCCGGTTTGCCATCGGCTTTGAAATAACACTGGATGGTCTTTGATTGAAAAAGTCCTGTGTCAATGCTCCTGATCTTTTCCAGTTCATAATTATTCAGCACAGGATGTTTCAATGCCACACTGTGACAAGTCAACGGGTCTTCTAACAGGAGATTCCCATTGTTGCCGGCAAAAGTGGCAAGCGACATTACCAGTCTTTCCCGGATGGGATCAATAGGTGGATTTGTAACCTGCGCAAAGAGTTGTTTGAAATAACTGCTGAGATGTTGTGGCTGGTCGCTTAGTACGGCCAGCGGTACATCCGTTCCCATAGAGCCGGTCGGTTCTTTTCCTTCCAATGCCATCGGAGCTATGATGGTATCAAGATCTTCGGTAGAATAGCCGAAAGCTTTTTGGTACTTGAAAACCTGGTCATGTTCCAGGTGTGTGAACATTACTCTTGGCTCAGGCAATTCTTCCAGCCTGATCTTGTATTTGTTCAGCCATTCACCATAAGGCTTCTGCGAACAAATTTCCTTTTTCAATTCTGTATCACTAATGATCTTCCCCTTTTCCATATCCACTACAAACATCTTTCCAGGCTGTAGTCTTCCTTTTTCAATGATGTGGGCAGGATCAACAGGTAACACACCTGTTTCTGATGCCATGATCACCCGATCATCATTGGTTACGCAATATCTTGATGGTCGCAAACCGTTTCTGTCTAGTGTAGCGCCAATTATTTTCCCATCGGTAAATGAGATGGAAGCAGGCCCGTCCCATGGTTCCATGAATGAAGAGTGGAATTCATAGAATGCTTTCTTCACCGGGTCCATTTCTTCATGTCCGTCCCAGGCTTCGGGTATCAGCATCATCATCACATGAGGTAAAGAGCGGCCGGTTAAGGCCAGTAATTCAATAATATTATCAAGGCAGGCAGAGTCGCTTTGCCCTTCTGTTACAATAGGCAACAGCATTTCCATTTCTTCTGTGGAAAAATAGGGAGTAGTGAAACCTTTCTCACTTGTCTTCAGCCAGTTCAGGTTCCCTTGCAGCGTATTGATCTCACCATTATGAGCGATGAAGCGGAACGGTTGTGCCAGCTTCCATGAAGGGAAGGTGTTGGTAGCGAATCTTGAATGTACCAGGCCAAATGCACTAACCAATCTTTTATTACTCAAATCAGTAAAATACTGGCGTACCTGGTGACTGGTCAGCTGACCCTTGTACACAATTGTTTTATATGAAAGCGAGGCGATATAAAACCCGATCTCATCTTTCCTGACAGTACTGTTGATCAGGTGAGAAGCATAATTACGGAGTATAAATAATTTTCGTTCAAAATCTTCCGGGTTGGAGATATGATCCGGGCAGGCCACAAATACCTGTTCTATTTCTGGCTCCACACTCAACGCTGTAGGGCCAATGTCACTGGTGTTAACGGGTACTTTTCTATACGCTAATATTTCAAGCCCTAATTTATCAGCAGTACGGTTCAAAATATCCCGGCATTCTTCCCGTAATCTTATTTCTTTGGGAAAGAATACCATACCTGCGGCATAACGTCCGAAGGAGGGGAGATGGACACCTAAGCGTAAACATTCATCAAAGAAAAATTCATGTGGTGTTTGTATCATGATACCGGCGCCATCACCTGTATTGTTCTCACATCCACAAGCGCCCCTGTGTTCCATGTTCTCCAGCACGGTCAACGCATCAGAAATATGCTGGTGTGATTTATGTCCTTTGATATTGGCTACAAATCCAATACCGCATGCATCATGTTCAAAAGACGGATCGTATAATCCCTGGTTACCTGCCATTAGTGAAATGTTAAGTTTATGAATACAGTTAACAACTATATTTCAACAGCAAGCAATCCGTTTGAAGTTACAAAATGGCTTTCAGGAGATAAAGGATTTTGATAGTTATTATCCACAAACAACCGGAACTATTCCACTTATATTAAATATCCAAACAACTGGTCGTTCTTATTTATTTCTGAGTAACCAATATTCGAGTCTTTCATCTTTTGCAATAGCAGGTCGTAGTCTGAACGATGCTGTAATTCGACTCCCACTAAAGCAGGTCCATTCTCTTTATTCGTTTTTTGCATGTATTCAAACCGGGTTATATCATCGGTTGGCCCTAGTACATTATTCACGAACTCTTTTAATGCCCCGGGACGCTGTGCAAAGCTGATCAGGAAATAATGTTTCAACCCTTCAAATTGCAGGCTTCTTTCTTTGATCTCCTGCATCCGGTCGATATCATTATTGCTGCCACTTACAATGCAGACGATATTTTTACCTTTGATCATATCTGCATAGTCATCTAATGCAGCAATTGACATGGCGCCAGCCGGTTCTACTACGATCGCATCTTCGTTGTATAATTTCAAAATCGTGGAACAGACTTTTCCTTCCGGTACCAAATGCATGTCATCAAGAACTTCTTTGCATAGGGCGAAAGTTAATTCTCCAACTCTTTTTACTGAAGCGCCATCTACAAAACGTTCAATATTAGTCAGCGTAACCGGATTGCCTGCCTTCAATGCTTCATACATAGATGGTGCACCTTCAGGTTCCACGCCAATGATTGTTGTTTTTGGCGAATAGGTTTTAAAATATGTTCCTACTCCAGCACTCAATCCGCCACCACCAACTGGTACAAACAGGTAATCAATGTCAGACTGATCTTCAAGGATCTCAACACCCACCGTACCCTGCCCCTCTATGATCCGGTAATCATCAAAGGGTGGGATGAAGGTCATGCTATTCTCTTCGGTATATTTTTTGGCAGCCACTGCACAATCATCAAATGTGTCGCCAACGAGCTTTATCTCAATGAAATTTTCCCCAAACATTTTTGTCTGGCTGATCTTTTGTTTAGAGGTAATGATTGGCATAAAGACAACTCCTTTTGCATTTAGCTTTTTACAACTATAAGCAAAACCCTGTGCATGATTCCCGGCGCTGGCACAAACCACGCCTCTCTGTAATTGCTCTTTTGGCAATAAGCTCATCATGTTATACGCACCCCGCAATTTATAAGAACGCACCACCTGCAGATCTTCCCTTTTCAAAAAAACATTGCAGTGGTATTTTTTTGAAAGATTATGATTGAAGGTCAGTGGTGTTCTGTTTACCACTTTCTTCAAGCGGTGATGAGCCGCTGCAAAATCCAACGGTACTATATTATTTTTTGTATGTGCCATTCTTTCTTATTTAGCCAACCGATTCAGGTTTTTGTACAAGTTTGGCAAATACCTCTTTGATCGAAGCTGCCGGTACTGCTTTTTCGGCTTTGGGCTGATTTTCCGGACGGAGGCTTCTCACTGTTTTTCCCGCCTGCCACAATTCACTTTCTCTTAGTTCTTTTAATTCCTCTTCCAGCTTTTCCCTGTAATCTGCTTTGCTGTTACTGTCAATTGAACGCTGTGATTCCTTACCAGCAGCCACGCTATCATATAGTTCATTAAAAACCGGTGCTGTAGCATCACGGAATTTTTTCCACCAGTCCAAAGCACCCCGCTGTGCCGTGGTAGAGCAGTTGGCATACATCCAGTCCATACCATTCTCAGCCACCAGGGGCATCAACGATTGTGTCAACTCCTCTACAGTTTCATTAAATGCTTCGGAAGGAGAGTGGCCTCTTTCACGAAGCACCTGGTATTGTGCGGCAAATATTCCCTGGATGGCACCCATTAAGGTTCCTCTTTCACCGGTCAGGTCGCTGTACACTTCTTTTTTGAAATCGGTTTCAAATAAATAACCACTTCCTACTGCAATACCCAGTGCAATCACCCTGTCAAATGCTTTACCTGTTGCATCCTGGAAAATGGCATACGAACTGTTCAATCCACGGCCCTGCAAAAACATTCTTCTCAAAGAAGTGCCACTTCCTTTTGGAGCTACTAAAAACACATCGACATCTTTTGGAGGTACAATACCTGTTTGTTCATTGAACGTAATTCCAAACCCGTGAGAGAAATACAAGGCCTTTCCAGGGGTGAGGTGTTTTTTGACGGTAGGCCATAAAGCTATCTGGGCCGCATCACTCAGCAAATAACAGATGATTGTTCCTCTTTCCAGCGCTTCTTCAATCTCAAACAAGGTTTCACCGGGAATAAATCCGTCATGAATAGCCTTATCCCATGTTTTTGAATTTTTCCGCTGCCCAACAATCACATTAATACCATTATCTTTTTGATTCAATGCCTGCCCCGGGCCCTGTACACCGTAGCCTATTACTGCCACTGTTTCATTTTTTAACACTTGCTGCGCTTTACTCAGCGGAAATTCTTCCCTGGTTACTACGTTTTCTTCAACGCCACCAAAATTTAATTTTGCCATTGTTAGTTGATTTTAGATGTTATTTATTAGCGAGTTTTCTTTTACAATTTATTTTTAAGACCATCTTCTGTTTTTCATGGCATCGTTCCTTGCGTCGCACTCTTCATCGTTCTGTTCATTATTCATCAACGTTTGATCCCTTTTTTCTTTCAGATAAATTAGCAATTCCGCAAGTTGACCTGTACAAATGAAAATTTTTACCAACAGGAACTCTTCTTCCTTGTTTTCTGACTTCCACCTACATCGAGAAAACCTCTTCTTTCTGATTCAAATACTCATTCTCTATCACATCCTCTCCCGGCTCTTTCTTTTCAAATTCTTTTAACCGGTCATGGAAACTGCTGCTGGCTTTAATGATCGCCACCCTGGCACTGCGTACAAACTCTATCAGCCCATACGGCTCCAATGCTTTGATCAGGTTATCTGTTTCTTCCCGGTGACCTGTAGTTTCAAATACAGTATAATCTTTTCGTATGGCAACTGCTCTTGCTCCATATTCTCTCAAAAGCCTTTCCACTTTTACTTTCTCGGCTATAGCATCGGTGCTTACTTTATACAAAGCCAGTTCCTGCCATACGATCTCTTCCTCTGTATTATAGTATGCTTTCAATACTTCTACTTGCTTTTCTATCTGGCGGCATAGTTTCTTCACCACGTCTTCAGTTTCGTTGATAACAATGGTGAACCGGTGTACACTGTCCACTTCTGTTGGGGAAGTGTTCAGGCTTTCAATATT
>CALSAT010000141.1:0-8777 GCA_943372905.1 Bacteroides fragilis
AAGCTGCAAAGTAAAAATGCCACGGCGGATTTACTTTTAAAGAGAATAAAAAAAATGTTTCCGCAGCAAAATGTTGATTAAGTATTATTCTATCCACTATAGCGATACAAAACCAAAACGATCATAGTCTTTTTACGCTGTCGTTGATGTCCTTCAATCATACTCTTGTTGCTATAAAGCAGCCACACCAACAATTTAAACTATAGGTAATCCCGGGGTCACTCCGTAGCCTTCATATAAAAAAAAACTACCTGGTGATCGCCTTTATTTTTTCAATTACTTTCAATAGCTCGCCATTAGCCTCCTTCAGTTTAAACTGATCAGGTAATTCAGCAGTTTGGTATTTTGCCATCATCGGCTCCGTGATCAGGATCTTTAGCAGGGCGTACAGATCGGTTAATTGCTTTTCATTACTATTCAATGAATTGATGAAGTTTTGCCAGTCCAGCAGCTTAGCCTTGTAAGCAGCTTCGCTATTATTAATGATATCGTTGGCCCTTTGTTTGGTGGCAACATCCGCAATGGTGGCGGCTTTCAGTTTGGCGTCTGAATAATAGCGGTTGTTGTACGATGTAAAGCTGTTATATTTTTCTAACGCCTCATTCCTGTTCTTATAGAATTTTTGGATATCATCTTCAATTTGCTCCAGGTTATCATTTTGTTTTACAGCCTGGTCATACAGGTCTTCCACCAGGTCTCTGCCTCCGCCTTCACCATACAATTCTTTTGTAATGCCAGAGGTTAGCGTAACTGCCGTAATGGATATGACCACCAGGAAAACAGCGATTGAATAATACTTTTTCATGAGTTTGATTTTGGGTGAGAAAATTACTTGATGATAATTAGCAGATATTCCATAAACTAAAGGTGAGCTGAAGTTAATATATACTTATGTTCTTGCCTATTGTCCGTTTTAATGGGGGGCAGGCCATAAGCAGGAAATGCTTTTTTATTTATTCACCCGCCTTATACTTATTGTAGTCTATGACCATCAACTGTTTTTCTTTCAACCAATCTTTATGGTCGGCACCCCGGTTGCCGCTGCCAGGCCATTTGCCAAGCAGCTTTCTGAGTTGTCGGCTTTTGTTGAAAATATGTCGTCGGCCAGTGCTAACTTCTTCCAATATAAATACACGGTCATTGGGATCGCCGGGGTCAGCCTCTTCAAAATACCAGAGATGATAAAAACCGCCGCTAACCAGCTGCCGAAGAAACACAGGTCGCATTCTCGGCGGGTTTTTAAAAATCAAATCATGCTTACGATTAACCGAATCTGAAAAATACCAGTTTATTTGAGGATTATTTTGTTCTCCCGATTTTAAAAAAAAGCCACTGATGTGCTGTGGATATAGCAATCTGACAGAATCCGTCGGAAAAATGGCTACAACACAATCAAATAAATAGGCGTCCCTTTTTTTCTTTTTCAAACCGGCATCCCAAGGTCTTGATGCAATGTTGCAGAGAACTGTATCCCCTTTTAGTGTAATTATGCCACCGTTTGGCTGCTGACCAGAGACTGTAAAGCACGGTGCAGCAACAAAAAATAGTATTAACAGGAGTTTATTTCGATCATTAAATTTCATACATGAAGATAAAAAACCTGAATAATATATCTGCTTCGGTCGGCCAGGATATTAAAAAGACCCATGACAATTGCAACACCCGCTGTTACTAAAGCCTGTGATGACTTATTTTTGATCAAATTACCGGGTCAATGAAAAAGCTATTAAAATGGTTGCCTGTTCTTTTGGTCTTTACTGCCTGTAAAGAGAATACATCTCAGGCAAAGCTTGAAAGAAACGGTACAGCAATTGCTTACAACAGGTATGGCAATGGCGACACCACCCTGTTATTCGTTCATGGCTGGTGCATCAATAAAGAATACTGGCAGCCACAGGTAGATTTCTTTTCTTCCCGGTACACGGTAGTAACAATTGATCTGCCCGGCTTTGGGCAGTCCGGTAAGATCAGTGCCGGTTGGAACTTCGGAGAATATACAGAAGATGTAAAAACTGTCATTGAGCAACTGAAGCTTCAAAATGTCATTGTCATGGGACATTCCATGTCAGGAGATATGCTGCTGGATCTGAGCAACAGGTATCCTGAACTGGTAACAGCTATTGTGGGGGTGGATAACCTGCATGAACCTGCTGAACAGATGAATGAACAGGCTAAGAAAGATGCAGCGGCATTCTTTTCAATATTCAAGGCCAGGTTCGACAGTGTTGTCAGTGCATCGATGGGGCAGTACCTGTTTCAGCCATCAACTGATACATTGATCAAAAGGAGAGTGATGCAGGATATTTTCAGAGCCGATTCTCTGATAGCAACAGAAGTATTACGATCCCTCACTTTCTTTGCCGCGGAGGAAAAGAACAGGATGCAAAAACTGAATCATACTCTATACCTTGTCAACAGCGATGTAATGCCTGTAAAAATTGATTCCTTAAACAAGTACTGCGCAAAAGGGGCTAAAGTAGCCTATGTGCCTGGTACCGGACATTATCCCATGATAGAAAAACCCGACGCATTTAATACCGCATTGCAGGAAATAATATTTCAGCTGGGTAAATAAATACCCACTACCTATTTTCCAATTCATTATCCCCGCTTTCGGGGATTGTTTTACAGGGGAACACCAGGTAATATTGCTGTATCCTTTTAACCATAAAACTTTATTTTATGACAGTTCGGCCAGTCACTACACCCGCACATTTGCCTAAACTAAACCTGCTTCGTCAGCGCTTGCAGCACACCTTACATCTTTCCGTGGAAAAAGCCGCCGCACACCTGGGCGATCCCGCAAAATATCCGCTGCCCGCAGGTAAAGAAAGCCTGGAGTACGCCATCATCGACCTGGTAAAGATCCTCCCCAAAAGAAAGCGGGATAAGTTTCTGGATAAAATGAAAGAGGCAGTTAATACCACTGCTTCCGCCAGGCAACAAAAGTATGGGGCACTCGCTTCTGTAGATCTTAAAAAGGCCACAGCTATAGCTGACCAGGTGGAGGCCATGCCCATACCAGATGAAATGAAGATCACCAGTGAAGAACTGATGATACTCAGAAAACAACCCGGTACAAAAACAGCAAAAGCAAAGACAGGATATAAAACAACAGCCGGCCCCGGGCAGCCCCGGCAGGCAGTTGCCGGTACTGTATTGCAGTTTACTGTAGAAAATATCACCTGTATTGATACCAACGACCTTAGAAAAGATGAAGTAAGCTTTTCTGCATTTGTAACAGACAGCACTGGCGCCACGCAGGAGCGCAGCAATTTCTTCAGCACCGATTTAAAAAAAGGAGAAAGTAAATCACCCGGCGCTGCCGGAAACAACCTGTTCACTATCAACCTCGGCGATTCTACCGGGGGTGTATTTCCCGCCACTTTTGCAGGAGGTGTGCTCATTGTGGAAGAAGGGTTCTTCGGAGGTAGTGATCGGGTGGAGAAAACAGGGGCTATCCTCCGTGTTGTTGGTAAAGTGATCGGTGTAGGCAGCCTGGTAACTTGTTTTTTTCCCGCCATCGGCTTGCCGATTTCCTTAACCATTCTTGGTATTGGTACCGCCATCTTGTTTACCGGTGATGCGTTGTTGTTTGGCGGGGCTGATGAAGTAAGCCAGGCGATACCCGATGAGTTGTTGTTTGAAACCCCACCGTTTGCCGGCGAAACATTTGCCCGTACTGTGGAGATCGGTTTCTTCGATGGCGCCTTTATCAAAAGTGGGAAATATTCCATCGACCTTCGGTGGACGGTGGCCTGATAGATCACTCAAACAATACTGAAATGTTCCTGTTCTCACACAGGAACATTTTTATTTTGTGTATATGCCTGTGCCATGGTATTTAAGGAGATATTTCCGCTGAAACAGAAACCCTTCTCCAAATAAGATAAAACAAAAAAGACCCCTTATCTTGTATTTATTATAATGTGATATGTATGAGAAAGAATTTGTTGCCCTTACTGATCGCTGCTTTTATCCTCCATTCCTGTGAAAAGAAAGCAACCTGCCTCAACTCCATGGAATTAACAGCCACCAGCCTTACTCCAACTACAGGTGATATTATAGTGATCCAGGCTCCCCAGGGGCCTGAAAATACTGTGTATCAATGGAACGGCCCTGGGGTGAACCTGATTAACCAGGTAAATACCTTAACCCTTGACAATATAAAGCTCTCTCAAAGCGGAGTATATTATTGCTCCGTTGGCGGCAACAGTGATTGTTCCACTGTAGGAGACTCTATTCGGATAAAAGTGCAATTGAAACAGGAAACTCCTCCCTGCACACTGACGAACAATTACATGCTTTGTTCCAATATACCGGATGTAAACTTCGTATCTGTAACACAGGGATTTGATGGCACATACAATGCAGTTTCTTTATATGGCTATGGTGGCTTTGGTTATCCGGGTGTTACGGTACTTTTTAACTCTTATAATGGCAATACGGAACCCCTTGATGGCACACATATTACGGCAGAAGGTCCCAGTTTTAATTTTTTACAGCAGCCCAATGAAGTATCCATCAGCTTTATTTATGCAAGTAATTATTACCACTGCCGGCCTGGCCACAAAGTATATGTGAGCCACGCAGGAGGTAAATTGCAGGTTTCATTTTGCGATGTTGTTTTCTCCGCCACTACGGTACCGCTTACGACCTGTTCCGCTAAACTTACAGAACTGTAATATTGAAAGCTTAGGCTGAGTATGCAGTAGTGGCAGCATGGTCTGCTCGTATGGCAGATAAAAGGGCCTGCGCCACCAAATATGTCACCCGTAAACAAACAACTCCGCCACGGCATGATTATTCGTTGATCATCCGGATGATAAAAATAATTTAAACCCGGCTTGGAGATAAAACATGAACTTTGAGCCACTAAAAACTGGTTATGGAGATAGAAATATTCACCCTTGCGGATTTTGCACAAGACAACAATTCAAAACTCACCATTGTAGGCACATTTGACAGTATCCAGGCCAGGCAATTCCCCGTGCAACATCCTGCCTGTACCGTTGCATGCCGTATGCGTTTCAGCATAAAAGAAACAGGCAGCCATGAGTTCAAACTCCGGTTGATCGATACTGCAGGAAATGAGATCATTAAGCCAATCGAAGGCAATATTAATATAAGCACCCCACCCAACGGGCAGTTCGCCTCCGTAAATATTGTGGTCAACTTTAATCAGTTGCAATTTGAAAAGGCCGGCCGTTATTCATTTGAGCTGTACATTGATGGCGATTGGAAATCAGGGTTACCGCTCTTTTTGAACCAGTTGGGGTAGGGGCAGGTTATTTCTGCGGGAAAGGGGTAACTTTAAAGGAATTTAATGTCTGGCTTACTCCATGAGAAAATATGCGATCAAATTACTTTGTCTTATTTTCCTATTGGGTTTATCTTCCTCGTTGGTATTATCGCAGGATTGTCAAACTAAATATTTATCACTCAACTATAAAGGCACTACCTGGGATACATTTTACCATGCTGTCTATACACCCGCCAATGAGATCGTAGCAGCGGGTTATTTATTAGATTATAATGGAGTAGCTCACCTGGCAAAATACACCAGGAATGGAATTCCTATCTGGTCTAATTATTATAATATAGGATTCTTCACCTTTTACAATCCCACCTTTCTCAGCCGGGTACAGTTCAATGATTTTGTGCTTACGCCGGATGGTGGAGTAGTAGTGGCGGGAACAATGCTGCGGTATTATAACAACCGGATAGCGGAAATATACAGCCGCATGGCTTTACTGGCCAAGATCGATAAATATGGCAATGTGGAATGGAGCCGCAGTTATCTGCCCGCCAATAACTACCCGGATCTTAGCTTCTCCAATATCTATCAAACAACAGACGGTGATTTGATCGTTTATATGTCGCATGACAAAGGCCCATCGCTTTATGCCAATGCTGGTTCATATAATAGGGTTATCCGGTATTCCGCCAGCGGGCAATTAAAATGGGCTACTAATTTATATTCTGGTCTTTATGATGTTGGTGGCAGTGGGGTATTTCACCGCCGTGCCATTACGCAATTAACCGATAAGAATATTGTGATAGGAGATGTGGTGTATAAATCCTTGCGTGGCGGAGATGAGTTTAAAATGTCGGATGGCCGGTTACATTTTTATTCACTTGATTATACCTCCGGTAATATAAAGTGGGAATCAAGCTATCCTTACACCTTGCCAGCTACAGATACTTTTTTTGTACCTGATCTGAATCATGTGGCCCAACTTCCGGATGGCCGGCTTTCGTTCACCACATCACTGTATTTAAGCACACCGTTGCAGCCCGGACTCACTAAAAAACCTGTTTCCATCATCACCAGTAATAGAGGAGTAGCACAAAAACTGGTAACATATCATTCAACTTCCGGCAATGAATGTTTACTGACAGATGTAACAGCTGGCAATGCTCCCGGCACAAAGAATTTATTATTCAGAGATGGTAATTTGTCCGTGGTAACGGCTATTGATCAAGAAGGATCAGTTATTGGAAACAAAGGCTATACAGGAGTTTTTCCGCCAAATTGTTTTGCCACAGGTGCCAGGGGAATCAGTATTTTCATGAGTAATTATCGTTCCCTGAGTTATAAATTGCTTATAACAGATGCCGCTGGTATCTCCGGATGCGCCGATGCACCTGCCAATATACTGGCTGAAACACTTGTACCGGTAAACGAAAATCCAGGAGCAGTAGTTACTGTTTCTGATATATATACATCAGCTAATTACCGTAGTTATTTCGTTGATATGGAATATCCGCTGAAAATAAAATCTGTTTATACGCTGGACAAAACCACCGATTGTGAGCAACCTATCGAATGTTGTAAAGATGTGATTGACACTGTAAACATTCGAAGAGCAACGATTTGTGAAGGCAGCACCTTTCGCTTGCCGGATAACACCATAGTGAAAGACTCAGGAACTTATTATGTGGTGAATAAAACATTGGCTGGCTGCGACAGTATTACTTTTACCAATATAAAAATTGATAAAAGTCTTTCTTCTCTTTCCCTGGGTAATGATAGCTGTCTTACTGGCAATAGCACTATAGAGCTAAAGGCGACAGAAGGTTACACTGCCTATAGCTGGATGAACGGACCTTCAATATCTTCTAATAAATTTACTGTCAACAGAGCAGGTATTTATAAAGTAAGGGTAACAAATATATGCGGCACAAAAGCAGATAGTATAGAGATATACGACCGCTGTGATTTTCCGGTATTTCTTCCTGATGCCTTTACACCTAACCGTGACAACCTGAACGATTATTTCGGTGTGCCGCTCCAAAATAAGAACCGGCTGATATCCTTAACAGTTTATAACCGTTGGGGGCAAGTTGTTTTTGAAACGAATTCTGTTTACAAAAGATGGGATGGTACCTTTAAGAATCAGGTATTAAAAACAGACATCTTCGTTTATTACCTGGTTATGCAGGGCCTGTCAGGCAATAAGATCACGCAAAAAGGTAAGCTGATGCTAATAAGATAAAGAGTGAAACCTTTTTCTTATATTTAAAAACATTAAATCTTCAAAATATGAGCAAAAGCACTTCCAAAACAACGCCTAAAAAGCTGGCACTGAAGAAAAAAACCGTTGCTGTATTGACCGACAGATCAATCATTGCCAACCTGCAAAATACAAAGCGTCCTATTGTAATTATCTCTATGGGTTGTGCCACAGATTTTACCAAACAGTTGCCTACTGAGTATCAAAAATTGCTAATGACTGATTTTACCAAGGTCGCCACAGATTTCACCAAGCCAGGGAAAAAGTAAGAGTAACAGGGTTGTCAACTTCCGGTTTTTATGCAGCGGAAACTCCTAACTGGCAGGTACAGTCCATTGGGCAGGATATGGCATTCTTCAGCACTTTTATATTGATCTGGTATATTAGAAAAATGAATATAAAACCATCCATGGATCAGGCAGTTCCGAAATAAAGATGCTCTGTAAAGGAGTTATTTGCCCATTGAAATTTTAAATTCAGTTAACAATTTTCTTCATCTTTTCATTTGGAAGAAGGGCATATTTGATGTACCTTTGCGTCGCAAATCTGAGCAACGTACCTTAATCTACATTAGAACGTATCTGACCAGCTATTCAGCTTGCCGCCTGGTTCTCTTACTTCCGTTTCGCTCAGACGATTATTAAACGACAGACTAAAAAAAGGAGAGTTTATGAAGAGCATTATTATGCCCTCAAGTGTGCAATTGAATGATGAAACCAACAAGGAATTGTCACATGAGGTAAAAGAAACGGTAGCTACGGAAGCTATCAGCAGTAAAAATGAATTATTCACGGTTTCGCAAATGTGGAACCGCCACAAGCAAATGCGGTCTGCAAGCGACAGGATACGCAGATGGAATTTGAATTAATTTTTCGGGCCTGAAAGGGCTCTTTTTTACTAGCCCTTTGTGGCCGCATTAAGAAATAAACCCCGGTAGGGAATTCCTTGCCGGGGTTTACTATAAAATACCATTGTCGAATTAATCCACCACAATTTTGCGCCGGTGAATTTCAGTACTCTGTTTCACTTCTGTGATGTAAGTGCCGGATATCCACCCTGCTGTATTAACTGTAAATCTGTTGAGTCCCTGGGCGGCTGTTTCTTTCCTTGTATAAACCAATTGCGATTGCATGTTATACACATTGATAGCCACTGCTTCGGTAGCTGAAACTCTTAGTTCAATATTCAGCAATGCACCTTTTTGCAACAATGTGGGATATACCTTGAATACATTTCCGGTAATATCGGCTTCTCCAAAAG
>CALSAT010000142.1:0-8767 GCA_943372905.1 Bacteroides fragilis
TCCCTCCCTGGAGAGCCTGTCCCGATTTTTCGGGAGGCGAATTAAGTAAACTAAATGCTTTGAGAAACCGGGGTGGGTTTGATGCCATAAAAAACTGAAGCGGGCAAAACAAAAATTAAATGACAACAACACAAACATATCAGCAACCAAACGCCCAAGGTTACTACGGCCCGTTCGGCGGCGCCTACATTCCGGAAATGCTGCATCGCAATGTGGAAGAGCTGCGCACAAAGTACCTGGAAATTATGTATGAAGAAGAGTTCCAAAAAGAATTTCAATACTTGCTGAGAGATTATGTAGGCAGGCCAACGCCGCTGTATTTAGCGGAGCGGTTGAGCAAAAAGTATGGAGTGACGGTTTACCTGAAACGGGAAGACCTCTGCCACACCGGGGCACATAAGATCAATAACACCATCGGGCAGATATTGCTGGCGCAACGATTAGGTAAGAAACGGATCATTGCAGAAACAGGCGCCGGGCAACATGGGGTGGCCACCGCCACAGTATGTGCATTGAAAGGCGTGGAGTGCATCGTGTACATGGGCGAGAAAGACATTGAACGGCAGGCGCCGAATGTAGCCAGAATGAAGATGTTGGGTGCCACCGTAATACCTGCCACCAGCGGCAGCAAGACATTGAAAGATGCAACGAATGAAGCAATACGGGATTGGATCAATCACCCGGATGATACACATTATATAATCGGTAGTGTGGTAGGGCCACATCCTTACCCGGATATGGTGGCCCGGTTTCAAAGTGTGATCAGCGAAGAGATGCGTAAACAGCTGCTGGAAAAAACCGGCAGTGAATTACCCACCCATGTACTGGCCTGTGTAGGTGGTGGCAGTAATGCCGCAGGAGCTTTTTATCATTTCCTGGATGAGCCTTCGGTGCAACTGATCGCTGTGGAAGCAGCGGGTGAAGGAGTGAACAGTGGAAAGAGTGCCGCCACCACACAACTCGGCAAGCCGGGAATTTTACACGGCAGTAAAAGCCTGCTGATGCAAACGGATGACGGACAGGTGGTGGAGCCGCATAGTATTTCGGCGGGATTAGATTACCCGGGCATTGGTCCGCTGCATGCACATTTATATGAAAGTGGCAGAGCGGTCTTTATGAGTGCAACAGATAAAAAAGCATTGCAGGCGGCATTTGAACTGGCAAAACTGGAAGGGATCATTCCGGCACTGGAAACAGCACATGCCTTACATGCCCTCAGGATGATCAACTTTAAAAAGAGCGATGTGGTGGTGGTTTGCTTGAGCGGAAGAGGAGATAAGGACCTTGCAACATATATGCAGCATCTTTGATCTTACCTTACGAAAATTTCTGATGTTATCAGAGTCTTCCCTCCCCTCTCCTTAAGGAGAGGGGAAGCAGAGTTTTCGAATTTTGGGGTAGTAGTGGGGTGAGGTGCCAGAAGTAAAACTATGTGCGAAGAATACAACGATAACTTACATAGTGGAGCCATTGGTAAACTATATCAATATGGAAGAGAACTTCGTCAGTCTTCAACGAAGGCGGAAAAGATTTTGTGGGAATACTTGAGAAATAGAAAACTAGATGGTTTGAAATTCAGAAGACAGCATCCAATTGATAAATTTATTGCTGACTTTTATTGTCATGAGAAAAAATTGGTTGTAGAGCTGGATGGTGCCGTGCATGATGATAAGATGAATGCACAATATGATGCAGCCAGAACCTATGAATTTAAAGTATCAGGTATTACAGTGATACGATTTAGAAACAGTGAAGTAGAGAATAGTATTTCATTTGTATTATATAAAATCAGAAAAGCAACAGAAAAATAAACCTAAAGGTTTCTCTTCTCCCTCCCCGTAAGGTGAGGGTCGGGATGAGGGCAATAATAATATGAGCAGACTAAAAAATACATTCGACCAGCCAGCCAAAAAAATCCTTAACGTGTATTGCACCGCTGGTTATCCAAAACTGGACAGTACACTAGAAGTAATGAAATCGTTGCAGGACAGCGGTGCCAACATTATCGAACTTGGCATGCCCTACAGCGATCCGCTGGCCGATGGCCCGGTGATACAACATAGCAGCGCCGTTGCATTAGATAATGGAATGACAATGGCAAAACTCTTTGAGCAATTAAAAGATTTTAGAAAAGAAATTTCTATACCGGTTATATTAATGGGCTACATGAACCCCGTACTGCAATACGGCGTTGAAAAGTTTTGTGCTGATGCTGCCGCAGCAGGGATTGATGGCCTCATTCTGCCAGACCTGCCCGAGTATGAATTTGAAACAGAATATGGGGCCATCATTAAAAAAAATGGACTCGACTTTATTTTCTTAGTCACACCAGAAACATCGGAAGAAAGAATAAAAAAACTCGACAGCCTCAGCAGCGGGTTTTTATATGCCGTATCCTCTTCTTCCACCACTGGCAGCGAAACCAGTAATAGTAATACTACGTCCTATCTTCAAAAACTCAGGGACATGAAGCTGCAAAACCCGGTTTTAGTCGGCTTTGGCATAAAAGACAAAGCTTCCTTTGATGCCGTTTGTCAGCTGGCAGACGGGGCCATCATTGGCAGCGCCTACATTAAAGTGCTGGGAAACAGCGATAATGTTAATGCAGCCACAAAGTCTTTCCTTTCGTCAATTTTGAGCTAACAGGCTTTGCCATACGGCCGGAATGCATAAATTTGTATACTGATCCGGTTTACAGCATCAATGCTCCGGTTAAATAAAAGGTGAGTAGAACTCACTAAAATAATTTTAAGTCAACTATGAAAAAATTGCTCCTCATTGTAGCGTTGTTTCCCCTGGCCGTAACGGCCCAGGTAGTAAATAAAGGATTTACCATAGAAGGGAAACTGGATGGATATGCAGAAGGTACCAAGATCAGCTTATACCAGAACGGGATGCCTACCGAGTGGCAGTCAACCAAATTGGCAGGTGGAAAGTTTACCCTGAAAGAAAAAGTGACTGAACCGGTGTTATGTTTTATCGTAATTGATGGAGTACAAAAGCCTATTGAGCTATACGTGGAGAATGCCATTATCACTGTAAAGGGTAATAAAGCAACACCCGATGTGTACGACATATCAGGCTCAAGATCACACAAAGACTTTGCAGAATTCATCAGCACCTTCTTACCCATGGCCCAGCAACTAAGCACCCTGGGCAACACACTCAACTATACCATGCCCGGTAATGACCGAGACAGTATGATGAACGTGTATACCGGTTTGCAGGACAAAATGCAGCAGTCCATTGATAAATTTGTAACCACAAAATCCCGTTCAATTGTAGTACCCTTTGTACTGGAAGTTACCTACCAGTTTAATGAAGATGTGGTAATGCTGGAGAACAGGTTTAAACAGCTTGATGCCACAGTAAAAACTTCAGCAGCAGGAAAAAAACTGGAAGAATTGATAGCAGAAAAGAAGGTTGGTGCAATAGGAACAGAGGCGCTTGACTTTACGCAGGATGATACGAACGGTACCCCCGTTTCTCTTTCTTCTTTCCGGGGCAAATATGTATTGATTGATTTTTGGGCCAGTTGGTGTGGCCCGTGCCGCAGCGAAAACCCCAATGTGGTGGAGAATTATAACCAGTTCAACAATAAGAACTTTACAGTGCTGGGCGTATCGCTGGACAGACCGGGACAAAAGGAAAGATGGATCAGTGCGATCAAAGAAGACAACCTGGCCTGGACAAATGTAAGCGACCTTCAGTTTTGGAATAATGCGGCCGCCAAACTTTACAGGGTCAGCAGTATCCCCCAAAACTTTTTGGTCGATCCGTCAGGGAAAATAGTGGCTAAGAATCTGCGGGGGCCAGCCCTCCGGGATAAACTATGTGAATTGCTGGGTTGTAACTGATCTACTCTTTCACACCCATCAGTTTACTGATATCTTTCCAGTTGGTATTCCGCTGTTTTTCATACTCATCCAGCAGGCTGCGTTTTTTAGTACGGGCATAGTCAGTCATTAACCGGGCTTGCTGTTTCAGGTTTTTCATAATAACAGCCGCAGCAGAGATATAATTGATCGTCACAGAGTCCGAAACTGTACCAGCGCTTTTCAGATCTTCCATCACCCTTACCAGGTTATCCATTAATTCCTGTTGCGCATTCAGCAGGTTCTTCACTGTTTCCGCATCATAGACATCCGCTCCAAATCCATCGCTGATGCTGCCGATGATACCATAAGTATTATATAAAGTGGCGGCAGAAAAACTGGTAAAGGCCTGTAACAGTTTCTTCTCTTTTTCCTCCCCGGTTTGCGCAACTACTGATAGCGCCAGCAGGAAGAGACAGCTCGCAAATAAAACTTTTTTCATTCCAGTCATTTCAAGGCAAATTAGTACCAATTCAATAAACAGTGTCAAAAAAAGGCTTTTCTTAAATGCCGCCATCTGCGGTACACCACCACCAGTCCCAAAATAGGACAAACACGGCCGTTCACGGGCAGCGGTGAAAAAATACAAAAGGCTAAAAATCTAAAAATCAATGAGTAATAGCCTCAGCCTCTGCCGTCCCGGATAGAACTCCCACCGTCTCGCTCAGAAATTTGACCTTCTCTTTCGGGATTTTCATCCTCTCGCTCCGAATTTTGACTTACTCGTTCGGGATGTTGACTTGCTCGTTCAGGATTTTGACTTACTCGCTTGGGATTTTGACTTGCTCGTTCAGGATTTTGACTTACTCGCTCGGGATTTTGACTTGCTCGTTCAGGATTTTGACTTACTCGTTCGGGATGTTGACTTGCTCATTCAGGATTTTGACTTGCTCGTTCGGGATTTTGACTTACTCGCTCGGGAATTTGACTTACTCGCTCCGGATTTTGACTTGCTCGGTCGGGATTCTCATCCACTCGCTCAGAATTAATATTCACTAGTTAACCATTGCCCTTTACTCACAAAAAAGCCCCGCCGCCTGGTAAAGCGACAGGGCTCTTTACATAATTAAATCAAAAGAATGCAGAGCAATTAACACTCCCTCACTATCCCAGCATCTCACTCAACTCTAAACTCTTCACTCTTAATTCTACACTCCACACTCCACACTTCTATTCCTTCACAAACTTTTCCTGGCTTATCAGCTCCCCCTCCGGTGTACTTACCCTTACCAGGTAAATGCCGCCGGTAAGTTTGCTCACATCCAGCGTACTGTTATTCTCCGCTTCCTTCATCAGGAATATCCGCTGCCCATTCACATTAAAAAGCTCAATGATCTTTTGCTTATCATAATTGGCGATATAGATATTCAGTTTGTCCTTCGTTGGGTTAGGGTACACCAGCATCTTCACTTTGTCGGTACCAGTAATCGGCATATCCGGCAGTGTGGCTGTATCCAATGCCACCCGTACAGTATAGCAGTTGGTGGCACTGTTAGCGCCATTGTATCCATACACCTGTATATAGTATGTACCGGCTGTATAGGTCCTCGTAATGGTTTCACTTGTAGTACCACCATTTTGAGAAATGGCTAATTGCGAGGTGCCATTGCTGCTGTACAAACGGATATCGTAGTCAAACGGCAGGGTGGTAAGCGTAATAGTAGCAGTACCACCTGTGGTGATCACAAATTTGTAATAATCATTATCACCCGTCGGGCTTATCAGTCCTTTTACATCCGTATTAAAAGGAATAGTAGCAGCACCGGCTGGTGTACCATTGGTAGATACATCCAGCGGGCCGGGACAGGTAACCACCGCACCGGTAGTAAACTGTGCTTGTGCATAGGCGCCCGTTGCACCAGTACAATTGGCCCTTACTCTCCAGTCGTATAATGAACTGGCGGTTAATCCGCTCAGGTTCACCGACAGAGAGGTAGTACCTGTTACGGCATTGGTCCAGGTGCCGGAAGAATTGAGTTTATAATCTACATCATAGTTCAGCGCACCGCTCAGGGTGCTCCAGCTTACCGTAGCAGCAGAGGCCGTAATAGCTGAAGAAGCTAAACCGGTTACCGTACCACAAGTAGCCACACCAGATGTGGTGAACTGCGCTTGCGTATAAGCACCGGAAAGGCCGGTACAATTGGCCCTTACTCTCCAGTCGTATAGTGAGCTGGCAGTAAGACCGCTCAGGTTTACTGATAAGGAGGTGGTGCTCGTGGCAGCATTTACCCAGGTGCCGGAAGAAGCTAATTTATAATCCACATCATAGTTCAGTGCACCGCTTAGTGCCGTCCAGCTGATGGTGGCGCTGCTGGTAGTAATACCAGATGAAGCCAGGCCAGACACTGCCCCACAAGAAGGAGCAGCCCCTACGATAGTAGTGAACAATCCGCGGCCGTGAGTGGCAGCAGATAACAGACCATCGCTGGCACGGTATTGGAACATGTCGGTCCTTACATTAGGGAAGCCGGTCTCCGGATCCCACACAGTAGAAGCACCGTTGATGAGTTCTGTTTGCCATACACCCGTTTCCGTAGCAATGATAGCTTTGGTATTATCACCGGGGTAGAACATGGCCCATCTTACGGGCATATCAGGCAGGTTGCCATCAATGGCCGTCCAGGTGGTGCCGCCATTGCTGGTCACCCACACATTATTGATACCATAGTTGGAGAACACCACAATGATGTTTTGTTCATCAGTACCCAGTTCCACACAGGAAATATTGGCGCTGGTAATTTGCATACCCGTACCAATGATATTGGTGAATGTGGGAGTGGCATTCGCATTCGTGGCCTTTATCAATGTAGGCACCACAGAGCTTCTGCCTCCGGCAAAGAATACGGTATGATTAGTATAAGGCGACACCTTTACCGCAGATACGGTACCGGTGTTCAGTCCTGTCATGCTCACTGATGTAAAAGTGGAGCCCGTTTGCGGGTTGCTCCATCTTACAAAAGCATTTTGTGCGCCACTGCAATACATGATGTTGTTCACATCATCATAATCAGTAGGATTGATAAAGCGGCCGGCAGTGCTGGAATAATTTACGGATGTCCAGGTGGAACCGCTGTTGGTACTTCTCCTGTATTGATTAAATACATAGGAGCCCCACTGGTATTGTCCCTGGTTTTGATCGATATGTACAAAAGCGCCATCGCCACCGGTTACTTCCACCGAAGCACCAATGCCCGCATTATTCATTTGATGTACGCCGTTGTCCTGTGCACCAGCCAGGAAGTAGTTAGTAGAAGTGGGGTGATTGGCCACTGCATAAAATTGTTTGATGCGCAGCCCTGTGTTCTTATCAGTAATAGTGGTACCGCCATTAGCGGAGTAATGTACACCACCATCGCTGCCTATCAGCACCTGGTTATTGCTCCGCCAGGTAATGATCTGCTGGTCCGCATGCACATATTGTCCGGCGGTGCCCACCCATTCAGAGATCTTTGTCCAGGTGGTGCCGCCATTCGTGGTCTTATAGCAGTCGAGGCTGCCCACTATTACATTGTTCGCATTAGTTGGATCAACCGCCACACCCAGGCAGTACCAGGCTTGTCCGCTGGTAAAAGAAGGAGTGGTGCCGGTGGCCGCCCAGTTGGCGCCGCCGTTGGTTGATTTATAAATAGTAGGTACCTGGTAGCTGGTATTAGAAGGCAGGGCATATAAAGTGTTGCCATTGCTGGCGAGGTCCACATTCACATTCACCGGTGAAAAAGAAACAGCGGCGGATGTCCAGGTAGCAGCTGTTACTGTAGCCGGATTATCCGTGTAGCGGTAACCAGCGCTGGCAGCAGCGGTATTAAAGTATCCGCATACAATGTGCAGGCGGCCGGTACTGCTCAGTTCAATATCAGGCACCCTCGGATCAAGCCCGGTAGGAGTGATGTTGGTCCAGGTACCCGTAGATTTTGTATAGCGTTGAATGCCCTGGTTGTTAGAAGTGGAGTTGCAGCCCACGTATAAGTTACCGGCAGCATCACAAACCATCTTGCTCACATTCCAGAACTTGGCTGTGCCGGGCATCAGTGTCCAGTTCACGCCGTGGTCGGTGCTTCTCCAGAGGCCGGCGCCACGCACTGCATCAGCGTTAATGGCTTTTTCACCCGTACCAAAGTACATGATGTTCACATCGGTAGGGTCCTGGCAAATACTGGCAATGGCCAGGTTGCCGAAGTAATCATTGATCACCGTCCAGGTAGGAGTGGCAACAGTAATATCATTGGTTTTCCAGAGTCCGCCATCCACACCACCTACCCACACGGTTTTACCGGTAGCATCACCAAGGTCTTCCCAGATAGCCCTTACCCTGCCAGATGTTTTGCCGTTGCCGGCACGGGTGTTACCATTGCTGGGGCCTACGGCATCGGTGTTGGGGCCTCTTTCTGTCCAGGTGAATAAAGGAGCACGGCCTGCCGCATTGCGGATTAGCTGTTGCCGCATATCGTAGGCTTGTATCAGCCGGTCTTTAGGTACATAACCAAGTGCGGGGTCTTTGGTCATGTTGATCTCGTGTTGCAGTCTGCGGGAGATGCCCGGTCCCTGTTCCTGTACCTGTTCTACCTGGGCCAATGCGCCGGTAGCTATTGCCAGTACAGCAACAGAAAGGGAAGTGAGTTGTTTAAGCATAAACTGGATTTGGTATGAGGTAAAAAAATTAGCCTTACAATATATGTATAATAGTAAAATACAAACAAGTGTTTTTACGGGGGATAAAACGAATGTGGAAAAAATAAAAAGGAATTAAGTGTTTCCCCTTTTTCTTTTAATAAGGGAATGGTTGGAATCTCCCATTAAGGGGGATGAGAAACTACAATAAAGGAACTATTACCGGGGGTGATTTACTATAAATTAAATTTCCAATCTCCCCTTTAGGGGGATGAGAAAAC
>CALSAT010000143.1:0-8716 GCA_943372905.1 Bacteroides fragilis
ATTTATTATTTGGTAACAGGTGCTGTATGATCCGTATTCCCATATAAACACAGCAAAATGCCATGATTAAACCAAACAATGAGAATACTAATCCGGGGTCAGCACCTGTTTTAAGTAACGGCACAAAAATGGCATTAACAGGCTGGAAATAAATTTTTGGTGATTGAGGATTTCCGTCAAAGGGGTTTGAATAAAAAGGAGAGAAATTTTCCAGGTCCAGGTATTGATGAGCATACGACATATATAATACATTCTCGTCTGTCGTAAATCCTGTGGGTGTAAGTTCTGGGCTATGGCTCACATAGTGATGAATGAGGAAAAGTATAACAGGGAGTGTCAATAGAAACGAGAGAACTATCGTTTTTTTCCTGTTCATATTAGTTTTTCTTTCTTTTATATATATGTAGAAGACAGGTTACAAGCAAAATGATGAGTGTAATCAATTGAACCCACATAGCTTTAATTGTACTGTTAGGAACAAACTGAAAGGTGACACTGTGTGTCCCGGGCGGCACTTGGGTCCCCATAAAGCTAATATTGGTTTTATAAATAATGCCTGGCTTCTCATCTATCTTCACTTTCCAGTTGTGGTAGTAGTTTTGAGATAAAACCAGGAAGGCAGTGGTATCACTCACTGTTTCAATCGTAAAACTATTTGCTGATAATTTTTTTATCTGTGCTTTACCGGCTTGGGTGCAGGAATCGATACTAATAGGTGATGCAGTGAACGCATACCTGCATCCATCGATAGCAACTGGCAAAGCAGCAGTATCCTTCAGCGTCAATACCGGCGAGGCAAGGTATACAGCCGGCAAGGAAGATACCAGTTGAAATAGCTTTTCTGTTTGCAGAAATTTATCCTGCTGTATAAGAAATGCCGGAGAGTTGGTGACTTTGCTGATGCCAATTTTTTTATTATAAAAATATGCAAGCCCACTGATATTGAAATTGCTAAATGCATCAGTACTATTTTCAGCTAATGACTTTTCAAGACCGTTCACAGGAAACCCTGAAGGGGAGGAATGAATTGTTTTATTGACCATTTTCGGCGAAACCTTACTTACAAAACTGGCTGGGAGTACAAGCTGGGCCATGATGAAAAGGTTGCATACCCAACATAACCCAAAGAATAGCCTGGAGGATAATATCTTTTTAAACCAAATTATACATACGCCGAGAAAAACTAGTTGCAGTAAGCTGTTCAGTACAATACTGTCGCTCAGTGTAACTGATTCGAGGAAGTTTTTGATTACAGTTCTTATTCCGCCATTATTAGAAGTGGCTATTTTACCAACAATTGATGACTGGCTTAGTGCTATCAAAAATGTGATAAAAAAGACTGATGTAACAAAAATGAGCGCCAGCTTAAGCTTTTTCTTTAGACGGTAATCCAGTTCGCCAGATATGATTTTCTTTAGTCCGGGAGCAGCAAGTAACAAAAGTGCAAGGATAAAGAACAATCGCATTTGTGAAGGATGGCGAAACGTGTCGAGCAAAGGGATAAAATCATAACATAATTTCCTGATCGGGGTGGCATCTCCCAGGCTGAATAGAATGGAGAACACGGCCAGGGCAGCAAGCAGTATATTTCTAAGACTCCGCTTTGGAGGTAACACTGTTAAAATGATAAGGGGTAGTATGCCAATATATATATTCCGGCAGGTGATGTCAGTAACAGAAACTATATCATTAGCGTTTATTGTACCGGGGAATAGCAATGTCAAAGAATGTTGTATACTGAATGCGTTAGTCACAGTGTCCTGGTAGCTGGTACCACTGCCCCGCTGATAATAGGGAAGCAGGTCTATAAAGGAAACGATAGCAGGCAATGATAACCCGGCAAATACAAGAAGAATCAGCAATTGATGCAGCAGGAGTTTTTTCCAATACCCTGCTACTGGCTTATTTTTTCTTAAACGATTGATGGAAAAGCTGAGAAAAATAATAATCAGGAGGTAGCCTGTTAAAATAAAAAAGGAAGGATAGCCGGCTGTAAACAAAAGGAAGAGGGCAATGCCGGTCTTAGTAGCATAAGTGGAAGAAGATTCTGCAATGGCAAGAATATAGTAGTGGATAACAAATGGTATAAAGGCTGCTGCGGCCAGCCAGTTAATCAACTGACCGCTAAGCATAAACCCACTTAGCATATAACTGGCAGCTATTAATAATGCAGTATGTGAGTGATTAGTGAAACGGTTGGTTAGTTTATACATACCAATACCGCCCAGAAATATATAAAGCAGATTTTCGTAATGGAATAAAGTCAGGTCATATCTTCCGATAGCAGAAAAGAGCCACACTATCGGATTCCAGGCACCGCTTTGCATATCTCCATATACCGGGTTGCCAAGATATATATAAGGGCTCCAAAACGGGAATTCTCCATTTCGCAATCCTTCACTTATGTGGAACCGGTAAGGCAGGAAGTAATGAATAGCATCATTCTTTACACTGAACAGGCCAAAAGTTAATGGCCAGTAAGCAAGCAGGCAAATGAGCAATAGCAAAATGTAATTCCGGTAATGAATACGGTTTTGCTGAAAGGATGTTGATAGATTCATGAAAATATTGCGAATTTGCCTGGTACAAAATAGAGAAAAATTTTGGCAACGCCCTGTCATTTATTACCATCTTTTCGCAGCAGAATAAACATCTGTGACGTTTTAGCAAACGGCCGGCGAATAAAATCGAAAAGGGCGAAACCTGCACTAAGCGGCGCAAACAGCCAATGAAAGATTATTGGTTTTTTTGCCGAGATATGAACCATTTTTTTTCTGTATAATGAAGCAATGATACTAAAGGCCCAAAACGGAGCCCCCTGCGTGTAGGTCAGTTTTTTGACGACCAGGTTTGTAGAAAGGAGTAAATGGCGGAAACTCTTTTGCGAAAAAATGACCCAATGCCTTGGGCAATGCAACCCTCCCCAATATGTTTTTTTGTATAACCGGGCATCGAAGCTTTCGGTATTGGGGGTTTTAATTATAATTATGCCATCTGTCGAAAGTAACGTCTCCGCCTTTTGTAAAACAGCAAGCGGATCGGCTACATGCTCAATAAGGTTAAGCATAAGGATCAGATCAAATTTCTTATTTGTATCAAATTCCTCAATTGTTCCTTCAAAATAGGCATGTCCTTTTGCTTCTGCAATATTTTTTGCTTCAGTGTCAATATCGACGCTTTGGGTAAATGAGATCCTGTTGTCGGTTGCTTTTAGCACATCAAGCATCCAGCCTGTGCCACCGCCTACATCCAATGCACAGAGTCTATCTCCGGGGAGTTGGGCTAGTATCTTTTTAAAGAAGCGTTTATCCAGCCATTCCTTTGTCCGTACAACAATATTTTTTCCCTTGCTTACAAAGGAGTAGTAATTGGACGGATATATGGTTTTTAAAAGGGAGAGTGGTATCGGATGAATAAAAACAGCTCCGCAACTGATACAGTGATAATAGCTGAATTCATCCGGTACGGAAAAATACTCATAGTCTTTTGCCACACTCCAAAGTTCAATATTCTTTTGCTGGCATACGGGACAATGTGGTGGAACAGGCGTCATGGAGCAGCGAGTAATTTTTTCACAGTTTTTAGATAGGTGGTTTTAGACGAAAGTATAACTGGAGCAACTCTTTCACAATTGAGCAGAAACTCTTCTATTTCTCCGAGGCGTGTATAGGATATCTGCGGGTCCCAATGATGTATCAGATGCCGGGTAAAACCTGCTGCCCCAAAACTGCTGCTCAGCAATGTGTGTACAAAAAGACGGGTGACCTTTCCATGAGGCTGGGCTCGAAAATTACTGGCATTTTGTGCCAGTTCATCACGGTGTTCGAGTAATTGCCTGATAGTGGCAAAAAAAGGAAAGAAAACACCAAATCCAAGCACCCATGTAATAGCATAGGCCCAGTTATTTGTGTATATCAATAATACCAAAATAATAGAATGGAAGAGCAGGCCTCCGAATAACATAATGCGGCTTTGTCGCACCTGTTCTTTTGTAAGAACCTCACTTTTCCCTTTTTTCAATATTGTCCGTATAAGATGAATTCCTGTTAAAGTTTCAAGGATAAAAAGTTTTGTGAGTGCATTAAAGTAGGAGACCTCCGTATCCTGCGGGGTACCCAGGTAAAGATGGTGCTGCCAGTGGATTTTACGGTATGATTTCATAGATAAGCCAAAGGGAAGGCAAAGGAATAGAGTGGCAAGAGTGTCATTTGTCTTTTTAGAAGGGTGGATATTGAAGTGGCCTGCCTCATGAATAAATAGGGCAATAAAAGCAGTGACATAACCTGTCAATATTGCAAAGGGTATTATTAGTATCCATTTTGCTGAATGATACCTGTTATCCAGATAAATGAAGATGGTTGATGCGAGAAGCAAAAAAAAATATCCTTTAAAGATGTCCCACCAAACTTTCGAGTAGATTGGCTGAAGCCTGCTTCTGAAGGTAGCATAGCTGGTACCTTTATTGTTCACCACTTCATCGAAAGATATTCCTTCAAGATTATACTGCATAACTGTGATTACAAAACTATGTAAAGCTGGATTTATTTACCCGCCTGTTTTTTTTGCCATATAGCAATTATGCTTTTGCCAAAGCTGTGAAAAAAAAATTTATCAGATAGTCTGGATACAGGGATCATCCATCTGTCCCATAAAAGCACCTGCTTTACAGAAGGATAATGCTGCCGGAGGAAAAATTTGTTTACCAGTGCCGCAAAATAGCCGACTGTATCATAATACCTGTTACTGATAAGTATCGAGCCGTCAGGGCTTAATTCTTTCAGCATTTTCCGGGAGTACCTCCTGAAATGTCCGATGGCTTTGTCAAAAGGATTAAATATAAATTGGAAAGCGGGGGATAACAGAATAATATGGCCACCGGGATTCAGCAGGGCAAAGGCATTTTTCAATTCAGCAGCATCTGCTTCTATATGCTCTAACACATCTATGTATATAATAGTATCAAAAGAGTCTGAGATGCTATTAATGGTGCCGTTTTTTAGGGAAGTGTTAGCAGGAAGTTCATTTCTTGCCAATTTTTTTTGAAGGCTATTGGCCATTTCAATATCTGGCTCGAGCATCAGCCATGAAGGAACAGTGCCATTATTTAGCAGCAGGGTAGTAGCCCCAATACCGGCACCAACTTCCAGCACTCTCCCTTTGATAAAAGGCTGTATCTTTTTTGAAAAGTATTTCTTCCAGTTTTTAGCATGTTGAAATAATTCCAATTCACTACCCTGGTATTTGAATACGTCCGTCATTTATTGAATGGTTTCAATATGGCCTGTGTAATCTTTGTAGTGGTGGGCAGGAATAAATTTCCGTTGTGATTGAGATGAGAGGAAAAGAAAAATAGTAAAAAGTGATAAAAGAAAACTTTGAAGCAGGACGATCAGCATAGCAGATACGACAGTGGAAGTCCAGCCGGGAATAGCAAGTGTGGTAAAAGTTCGTACACCTACCAGCACCAGTATGGCAACAAGGGAAATGCCGATCAGGCTTAAAGAAAAGACCAGCAGCCGGCTGGCTATTACTTCAATAAAAACTGCGATGGCGCCTAATCCATGAATCAGTAATGAGTTGAAATTCATCTTTGATTGACCGGCATATCTTTTTCCACGGTGCGTTTCCACCGCTATGTAAGGCAGCCCGGCTTTTAATATTCCACCAGCTATATGATTCCATATCTCACTATAATAAACTGCTTTGTCAAGTAATTCTTTGGGCATTACCATAAAATTGCCAAACGATATCTTTTGGCCGGTGAGTATCCTGAAGGCCAGTTTATACAAGCGGTAGAAAAAACGGAAGCGGGTGCCTTCCTGCCTCGACTTTCGTTGTGCAAAAATGATCTTGCCGGGGTTATCTGCAGATGTTTTCAGCAAACTGACTGCATCTTCCGGTTTATCTTCCCCATCGCTGTCCATTAACAGTATTTTACTGCAGCTACTGTTTTCTTTAATATAAGCAAGGCCAACGGCAATAGCTTTTTGATGGCCAATATTGCGCTGCAAATGCAGGAGTTGAATAGAAAACCGGGTGCCTTGTTTGATTGTTACCGCCTCAGAAGAACCATCATCCACAATTAGAACAGAGAATTTTGCATTGGTTACCTCATTAAAGACCTTATCCAGATTGAATAATAATGTATTCAATGATTCATTATCGTTAAAGACAGGTATGAGTATGGTAATTTGCTCAGTCATTCTAATTGCGCTAAAGATACAATCAAAATGCAGATAATAAAATCAATGCGTATCAGGCAAGTTTGTCTTTTAATTTCAGGAAATACCTTTCGTAATACCGGAAGCTTAACCAACTGATGATAACGGCAGTAAGTGTGGCAATTAATGAAACCGAAATATGAAGAAGGTTGCCGGAAAGATATTTTGAGAACTGTGCGAAAAGCCAGTGACCGGTGAGTAGATATACTGGCCAATGAAACATATAAAAACCGTACGATATTTTGCCAAAGAACCTAAGTAGTGGGAAGCAGAATATTTTTTGAATGATCTTACTGTCGCCGGTTACTGCATCGTTAACAAGTAGTCCAAACATCATTGCAAAAGTGGTGTAGCCGGCCAACGCCAGGTAGGGAAAGCCAAACTCATGTTTTCGGTTTACGAAGAAGAACGCAAAATTCATTACAGCAAAGAAGAGTACTATCCAGGGGGTATATTTTTTTAAAAAACCTGGATTAATTCGCTGCAGAAGTGCTATCATACAGCCAATACAAATACCATCTATACGGGAAAAAGTATACAGATTAAAATAGGCGAGATCGGCCACCTGATTCAGCCAAATCCATAGCCTGAACCCAACGACTGCTACCAATACCAGCGAAATAAATGCCAGTAGGTAGGTAGGTTTTTTTAATAGAAGAATAATGAACGGCCAGATCAGGTAAAATTGCTCTTCCACAGCCAGCGACCAAAGATGATGGAGTGCATTAGTTCCATCATGCGGATTGAAGATGTACAGCCAGTTTTGTAAATAAGTCCATATCCATAGTTGATTGTCTGAATAGTAGGTTACATCAAAGTGGGGACTAAGGCGTGGCAGTACAAAGAGGCAAAGAATGACAAAAAGGTAGTATAGTGGAAAAATCCTCAGGACCCGTCGCACATAAAAATTAGTAAGGTATTTAGGGGATGAGGCGGTCTTTAATAATATATCTGTGATAAGAAAACCAGAGAGTACAAAAAACAGATCCACGCCCAGCCAGCCGAAAAAGAAATAATTAATGAAACCGAAATTATGATACACCACTACTAATAAAATAGCCAGTCCCCGCAATCCGTCCAGGGCCGGATAATGTTGCCTGTTGGGGGTTTCCATTTTCATTGCAGTGTGGTAATATTACCGGGCTATTTTTTGAGTTTGCTGATATTATTAATGATGTATTTGCCTACCATATCAAACTCGATATTCACCAGGTCACCCTTTTTCAGTTCTTTAATATTCGTATGGTTAAAAGTATAAGGAATGATGGCCACCCGGAAGGTTTTCTTTTTCACATCAAAAGCAGTAAGGCTGATGCCATTGAGGCAAACAGAGCCTTTCTCTATTATGAGTCCGGAAAATTTTTCCGGGTACTTTATCTCAAACTCCCAACTGCCGTCTTTCTCTTTCATTTTCACGCAGGTTCCGGTAGCGTCTACATGTCCCTGCACAAGATGCCCATCCAGCCGACCGTTTAATTGGAGGCAACGTTCCAGGTTTACGAGGGAGCCTGTATTCCAGTTTTTCAGATTGGTTTTCTGCAAGGTTTCGTCAATAGCTGTTACCCTGTGCTGATCGCCGTTTATTTCTTCCACGGTTAGGCAAACTCCGCTATGGCTTACACTTTGGTCTGCTTTCAGTAAAGGAGAAATAGAAGATTCGATCCAAAAGGTACGATTGGTGCCATTGGTTATCACTGATTTAATAGAGCCGGTGGTTTCTACGATGCCTGTAAACATGGTTGCAAAGTAACGGGTTATTGCGGTTTTGGGCCAGAAAACGGGCTGTGTAAAACTTTAGATATTAAACTTGAAACTTTCAGGATTCCAGCCTATCTTTGCCACCCGAAAAAATCGGAACTAAAAAAGTACCAAGGAGGTATAAAAGTTATGCTTATTATTGATTCTAAAGACTGCGAAAACATCGACAAGGCGTTAAAGAAGTACAAGAAGAAATTCGAGAAATCGAAAGTTTTATTGCAACTGCGTGAACGTCAAAGCTTCACCAAACCTTCTGTAAGGCGTCGTGGCGAAGTGTTGAAAGCAGTTTACAAGCAACAAATAGCCAGCGGCAAGATCGAAAAATAGTTTCTTCGCAATAGCCGGATAATCTTTAATAGCTGCCCCGATTCTACCGGAGCGGCTATTTTTATTTTGTAACTTTAAGGCTCAAGTATGTCTTCTTTAGCCCAATCATCCCTGCAGCCCTTTCTTGATTTTCTTAAGTTTGAGAAAAGATACTCGATCCATACTATCGTCTCTTATGAGCATGATATAACTGACTTTTCTGACTATTTCGACCTGCAATTTGGTGGGGCATCTATAAAGGAGGTCAGTCATAGTTTTGTTCGCAGTTGGCTGGCGTCCCTGAAAGAGAACGGCCTTACGGCCAAAACCATCAACCGGAAAATATCCAGCCTGAAATCCTTTTTTAAGTATCATTTAAAAATTGGAAATATTGACGCCACGCCTATGGCAAAAGTCGTCAGTCCAAAAAT
>CALSAT010000144.1:0-8654 GCA_943372905.1 Bacteroides fragilis
AATACGTGGTGGAATCAATAAATGTGAAGATCAGCAACGGACAGATAGACCGGAAGAATGTGATCTATTACAGTGCAGAAAAAGAGTTTACCAAAAGCGACGAAGCCCTGCCCGTGTATGAACAGCTGAAAAACCGGCTGAAGAAATGCTATTCCGGTACAGTGAATGTAACTGATGATAAAAACCAGAAGACCTACGAGCTGTTTTTTACCTATAAGGGGTACAACCTGCGGGCGGTGGTCATCTACCTCAATTTTTTCAGCAGCAATGTAAGCATCAGCTTTCGCATAGCGGATTAAAAGGATGCATAGCGGTAAAGAGCATCGGGGTGGTTTACATTGTTTTCAAAAATAGTTCCTGGTACTTTTTTGCTTCGGCAAGAATACTGACGGGGTTGGGTTTAAAATCTTTGTATTCGGCGGTGGTCAGTTCTTTGGCGGTGAGTTCTTTGTCATTGGCCTTTACGCTGGTTTTAAAAGCAATGCCTTTATTATTGAAGTACACCCGGGTTTCCCATTCATAGCCTTCCTCTCCCTCATGCAGATAGTAAAAAAGCAGGCGGCCATCCTTGTACAAAAATTCTGATTGGGAAAAGAGAGCTGAAGACCGGCGGCTGGTGTTTACTTTCAGCAATACATTCTTCAGTGGCCGTTCGGCAGCGGGCAGGTGGTTCGGGTCATCATCGTACCAGCAGTTCACCGTGTCGGCATAAAGGCCTACAGCAGGCCAGCTTTTACCATTCTTATTAATGATCCATTGGTTTTGGTACAGCGGCCCTTCATAGCCCTGTTCGATGGATTCAGCGATCTGTTTATTCACTTCGGTATAGTGAGTGCGAATGGAGGCTTCTGTTTGTGCCAGGCAAAGGGAAGAACTAAGCAGCAGGGCAGCAACGGGGATTATTTTCATTAGTAGTATTTAATGTTGGTAAAAGTAAGGAGAAAGGAGTTGCCCCTGCCTGGTCTGCCGGGGCTGACCGCTATATCAATCCCTTCTCATATGCCAGTGCCAATGCCTGAGCTTTACTGTTCACATGTAGTTTGCCGTAGATGTTCAACACATGTTTTTTAGCAGTGTTTGGACTGATATCAAGTTTATGGCCGATCTCTTTATACAGCATTCCCTGGATGAGGAGTTTTAATATTTCCTGCTCCCTTTCAGTGAGATTGAAAGGGGTTTTTCCTTTTTCGGACGTTTTTTTCTGCAGCAGGGATACGGTATTGTTTTGCACTAATTGCAATATTTTATGTGCGATACCCGGTGAGATCGGTCCAACACCATTTTCATTCATTTGTATAAGCGTTCCGGCAATGTTTTCGGCACTTTCTTCTTTTAATAGGTATCCGAATGCCCCTGCTTTAATAGCTTTAAATATTTTTTCCTCATCATCAAAGATGGTAAGCATTACATATTTTACAGAAGGATATAAATAAGAGCCTGCTGCTACGGCATCCACACCGTCCATTTCGGGCATTTCCAGATCCATTAATACTACCGACGGAAAATCCTCCGGAGACAGGTCTTTCATTTTTTCGAGAAAATCTTTTCCATGTTCGGCAGTAAAACAAATTTCAAACCCGCCATGACGCAATAACTTATCTTTTATAATACTCCTGTTGCTGGCTTTGTCATCTACTATGGCTATTCGTACAGGCATATTTTAAATAATTATACTGATGGTAGTCCCTTTATCTTGTCCTGCTGTTATGGTCAGTTCAAACGCTGATTCAGCGGCACGATGTTCAATATTGCTCAACCCATTACCTCTTTCCATTTCTTTCATGGCAAGATAGTCAAATCCTTTGCCGTCATCTCTAATTGTGATTTTCCATCTGCTGCCAGCGGTTTCGCTCAATACGTTCACATTTTTTGGGGAAGCATGTTTGATACTGTTTGATATCGCTTCCTGTACAATGCGTACTGCATTCAGTGCTTTGGTATAATGCAGCTTCATACCGGCGGGGGCTTCTCCTTCCAGGGTAAACTGTATGTGATCATAATAGCGGCTGAATGGCTGGATGAAATTCCGTATTCGTACCAGGCATTCTTCAGCAGTATATTCATCTTTCTTCAATGCCCACACGGTTTCACGAAGGGAAGTGATGATATCCTTGGAGGCAAATTTAAGGTCGCTGATCAGTTCGGAACGGTTTTGTGCCTGCTGTTCCAGCAGTTCTGTTTTATAAAGCATTACATGTGCGTATGCACCGAGGCTGTCGTGCAGGTCTTTGGAGATGCGCTCCCGTTCCTGCTTCAATTGCCGTTCCTGTTCCAGTTGCTGCAGCTGGCGGGCATACTTTCTTTTATTGCGCTGGTTGATGAGTGTGGCGAGTATGGCGAGCAGGGTGATGATGGCGAGAGTGAGGAACCACCATGTTTTCCAGAAAGGCGGCCGGATGATAATGCGTATTTCCTTCAGTGGTTTGGCTTCCTTGTCAAAGGAGCGGGAAGCGTACAGCTGCAGGGTGTATTTACCGGGCGGCAGTGAATAGCGGATGGTTTGCAGCCCGCTGTTTTGTATCCATTCTTTGTCTATACCTGCCATTCTGTATTGGTAAATGTACTGGGCGGGGTTATTGTTGGCCATGGCCACAAAATCGAAGGAGAGGGAGTTTTGCTGGTAGCTGAGTGTGAGCCTGTCTGTCATCCAGGGCGCTGCCTCACCGGTTACTTCTGCGTTGTTTACCCGGATACGGGTGACGAAGAGTTTGATCTGTTCATCAAAGCTGCTGATAGCGGAGGGATAAAAACTGCTTACGCCGTTCATGCCACCGAAGAAGAGTTCGCCATCTTCCGCTACGGCCACCACGCCGGTGTTGAATTCATTTTCCTGCAGGCCATCTTCACGGGTCAGGTGGAGTATTTTATTATCAGGGCTGATGCGGAATATGCCTTTATTGCTGCTGCACCAGAGGTTGCTGCTCTTGTCAACAGCTATGGCATAGATACATTCATCGGGCAGGCCTTTCTCCCGGTTCCACTGGTGGAGCAGTTTGCCGCTGCTGTCGGTGCGGAAGATACCCTTATTGGTGCCCAGCAGTATATTACCATTGGCTTCGGTGGCAAAGCAGCGTACACCGGCTGTATTGGGAAAGGGTACTTTTTTTATTTCACGGAGTGATCGTCCGTCCAAGAAAATGAGCTGGTCGTTTTCATGTGCAATCACTTTTCCATGATACCACAAACGGCCAAGGGTGTATTCACCGGTAAGGCGGTAAGCGGTGGTTTTTGCCGTGGTAAGATCCGTCCGGAACAATTGTGCCATTGACTGCACGATGACTTCGTTGCCCTGTCGCCAGAGGGTGCTGCCGAAGTAGTCAATGGGATGGGTGGGGGTATCGGCAAAGGTGATCGGTTGTTGGGTAAAGGATGACAGGTCATTGCGCAGTTTCCAGATGCTCTTTTGCCCCATTACAAAGAGGAGATAATCATTGTTATTATCTTTCACGATGGCATTTACACCAAAGGTCAGTTTACTTCCCGGCAGCTTGGGTATATGGTGTATCAGCTGCTGCAGGGTATCAAATATAAAGAGTCCTGCACCGCTGGTGCCCACCAGTATCCTGTTGTTTTTCTTATCCGGCAACATACCGATCACTGTGTTTTCTTCTTTTACGGGTGACCCATAGTATTTAACGGGATAGTTATTGCGGATCACTTTGCAGATGCCCCCGGTGATGGTTTGGACGTACAGGTTGCCGAGGTTGTCTTCAATCATATTGGCAATACCAAGTTTGCCGGCAACCGGCTGGTTCTGGAAATTGACGATCTCTGATTTTAATACCAGAAGAGTGGAGTCTGTTTCATACAGGTGATTGTTAATGGATATGATATACTTCTCCTGCCAGCGGAGGATGTTGAAACGGGAGATGTATTGGTCTTTGTCTTTACCGGTAACGGGCAGTATTTTGTTGGTGCCTGATGCAAAATCCCAGCATTGAAGGGCGTCGTTCTGTACATAATTATTATACAGTGCTTTTTTACCAGGCAGCAGGTGGAGCAGGAAGGGCGACCTGGCGGGAAGAGAAGGTGTCTGGTGCAGCAGTTTCTTGTTTTTCAGGTCCCAGAGACAGATGGTATTGCCCATCCACCAGGCGATGGTATGATCAACAATATTATCGCTGAAGCGGGGAAGGTTTTCGGTGTTATGGGTATAAGGGGGCATACCGGTGCTGATGCTGCCTGCCGGTGAATAAGAACCTGATTGGAGGGCGGTGATAGTGCCGGTTTCATCATACAGGTAAATGATCTTGTCGTCTTCCCCGAGTATAAGCAGGTGCCGCTGCAGAGCAGGATCCTTTTTATAAACTTCTGTGAAGCGGTTATTATCTGCATCGTACCTCGAAATGCCTTTTGAATGGCTGAGGAGAAGGTCGCCATTACTGCAGCGGAGAAACCTGACGAATTTATCATCCGGCAGGCCGGGCTGTATGGCGACTGTCCGGAAACTGTTACCATCAAACTGTTGAATACCATTGGGGTAGGATATCCAGCAAAAATTATTTTTATCAATAGCTATATCCGAAAGGGTGCTCTGTAGCATTCCTTCGTTTACATTATAATGGAAGCTGTTGTACCTGTTTATTACCTGTGCTGCTGTGCGGGCAGCAAAGAAGCCTGTCAGGAGAAAGAGTATGTAAAAGCGTTTTCCCAGCTGTATTGATTTTTATAGCTCAAAATAAGCAATAGCCCCGCAATAATGCGCTAATCCAAAGGGATTACGTGGAGTACCGGCTATTCCCTTCTGCTGCACATCCTTTCAGCCACGCAGCCTTCCCCATTCCTGACAGGGAACAGTACTGCCCGGCTGCCGGGGAAAAATAAGCCATTACCCCGGGTTTCTACTCCAAATGGATTATTTGCAGTGTTTACCATAAAAAATACATTCGACACCGATTCTGAACCAATAACTGGTTATGAGATTATTCTTCTTAGTACTGGCTATATTGTATATACCACTGTCGGCACTGTCGCAAACAGAGACGGAGCCTAATGATACATTTGCAACAGCAGATCTGTTCGACTTCAATGTTGTCTTATCCGCTTCGGTAGGTAATGGTGACGCAATAGATTATTTCCGGCTGAACTACCTGAGCAACAGAAATTTTTACCTGCTGGTGGAAGCTACTAATATCAGCGGGGGCGATGCTTCATTACAGTTTAATATGTATGATGGCCGGGAGGCATCAGGATTAATCTATTCAAAAAATATTGATGATAACACAGCTGTACCAGATGGAGTAACGGTATATGACACCATATACCTCTGTGGCCAGGCCATTGATAATTATTTTATTACTTTTTCTACAAACGAAGAATTTAACTACCAGCTACAATGGTTCCCGGTTTATTCTTATGATTCGGATGAGCCGAATAATTCGGCTGGTCAAGCAATCCCTTTTGCATTTAATACTACAAAGGAAGGCGCTATACGTTATGTTTTTCGTGGTAATCCGACTTACGATACTGAAGATTGGTTCCAATCAGGGGTGTTACCTGCGGGTGACTATAATAATATAAAGCTTTATCTCACCGGGTTGAACACCAATTGTACAGGTGGTACAATGAATATCAGTTATATGGTTTTTAAAAGCCCGGACTTGGTCACTCCATTTGCCCAGGGATTTATCGGTAACACTAACAATGTACAGCAATATGAAACAGTTCAGAGTGTTATCCCGCTGAGTAATATGCAGCAGGGGGACATATTTTATGTACGCCTTACATCTAATGCTCCTTTTGGGTATAGCCTTATGTACACTGACCTGGTGCCCTTTATCGACCAGGAAGATAATTGTTGTTATTACAACGCTATTCCTATTGTTGAAGATTCAGTTGTAGGGGGTAATGTGGGAGAATATGATTACACGGCAGATGATTATATAGACCAGCATGATACATACAGGATTATATTTCCGCAGGATGGTGCGATGAAGTTGTATTTTACATCCCGCAATGACCAATGTACCCAATCGGATGATTATCTGTATGGAGATATTCTTGATAAGAATGGTAATTTTTTAACCAGTACTACTATTGCCAATTGGCCTGGTACCGTAAGTTGTGGTCAACTTCAGTATGATACGATCAAATTAAGAGGTTTTGCTGCAGATACATTCTATTTACGCCTCGGGTCAGTAGAAAAGGTAGGGTATAATTTCCGGTATGAGTTCATGGATCAAACCATTTCCGACTCGGCAGAATCGTATAGTACTACGCCTTCAACAGTAATCCCCATCGTTGAAGGACAGGTAAGGAAAGGCCATGTGCGTTTCAGGAAAACAGCCACCCAGCCGGATGCTTCAGATATCTACCAGTTCAATATGCCCGGTGATGGGAGCATCACAGTTTATATGAAAGCCACTTACCGGGGAGATATTACAAGTACCAATTCCAGCACCACCAATCGGCTGTCCTTTATCACTGGAAATTTTACAGACCGCACGCCTTCCAACCCTCCCACCACTACGTTGGTACCTGATATGGTTTACCTGGATACATTTGTAGTCTGCGGACTGGGTGCAGGAAATAATTCTTTCACCATTAGTTCTTCAAGGGCATATGAGTACGAGGTATACTATGTGGTCAACAACGCTATCACGGTACAGAACGATCCGGAGCCTAATAATTTCTTTTTGCATGCGATACCCATTGTTCCCAATGAAGTAAGAGCTGGGAGACTTCGTTATTTTAACGATATGCAGGGAGCCAGCCAGGATAATTTTGATTATTACAAAACAACGACTGCTTACCGTGGCCGGTTGAAAGTATACATACAGGCTACCAATACCACCTGTACCACCGCAGCCCGGATTACGCTGAATATGTATAAAGACACGGTTTCAGCCGGTTTGATCGCTTCCCGGAATCTTATGAATACCACATCCATTCCGGCCGGAGCCACCGTTTATGATACTATTTATACCTGCCGGTTCGATGCAGATACAGCCTATATGCGATTGGAAGGAACACAGGCCTTTCGATACCAGTTCAGGTTTGAATTCCTGGCGGATACGACCGCAGATGTTGATGTGGAACCGGACAATACTTTTGCAGAGGCTCGTTTTATAGGTCAAGGGCAAAAGCGGGAAGGAGTTGTTGGGCTTATTTATAATAACGTTACCGATGGTAACGATTACAATAAAATCGCAATTACTACTCCGGGTCTGCTCACTATATATTTCAAGGCACAGAATATTAGTTGTACTGATAATAGAATTTTTGGGGTTTGGGGTTATAGAAATACAGTCAACAGCTATATATTTCTTAAAAGATACGTCCTTAACGCAGTTGGTACGATTGATGCAGGACAGGTGGTGGAGGATAGTATAATATATAATGTACCAGCAACAACTGACACTGTTTTCATTCGCATTGAAGGCAATGGAGTATTCAAATATGAGTTCAGGATAAAACCAATGACGCCTACCTCGTCTTTTAGTTTAGTAGGCGATACCACTCCGTGTATAGGTCCTGTTTATACTTATAAGGCAGTTAATGTTTTTAATGACAGTGTGGCTTATAACTGGAGCCTTCCCCAGGGCGGTGGAACATTAACTTATACAGATAGTATTGCTACGGTAATATGGAATGAAAATGCAAACAGAAAGATTCAACTTTTCCTATCAAATCAATTTGGATCATCTGATACAAAGCAATTAAATGTAATAATTAATGGTGTGGCTCCCACTCAAACGCCGGTGGCGTATAATTTTGCTCGTACCCTGAGTACGAACTCATTGCCACCAGGCAGCACTTGTCAATGGTACAGAAATGATACGCTGATTGCGGGTGCTGTCGATTCTTCATACTATGCCGCAGCCGCCGGGGATTATACAGTAAAGTTTGTTAACGACTGTGGTCCCGGGCCATCGTCCAATATAATCTCATTTGCCCAGCCTGCTCAAGCACAGACCATTACGTTTCCGCATATTCAGACGATTTCAATGTTGCCAACAGCAAGAGATACCTTGCTGGCAACAGCCAGTTCCGGACTTCCTGTTTTCTACCAGAAAATAAGTGGTCCCGGAAATATTATCAACGATACTCTGTTTATTACAGGGGCAGGAACTATTATAGTAAAAGCGTCACAGCCGGGGGATGATACCTATAGTGCTGCACCAACGGTGAACGATACTATAACAGTAATAAAAGGAGATCAGGTTATTCTATTCGACAGTATTCCAGGTCAGATTTTTGATGCTAATAAAATAATACTCATTGCATCCTCCTCTATGGGACAGGGTATCAGCTATTCCATTATAGCAGGAACGACGTATGCATCAGTTAGCAGCAATCAAATCACTAAGAAAGGTGCAGGCACTGTTACTGTCAGAGCTTCTCAAAGTGGTAATAGTAATTATAATGCTGCGATTCCGGTGGAGAGAACTTTCTGTATTGGTGTACGCACCTTAACTCCTATTACTGGTCAGGCTTCCCCCTGCCTGGCTACGTACCGGTATAACACACAAAAGATACCCGGAGCCAATTTTGAATGGAACTTAACTGGTGGGGGTATTCTTACTACTAATAATGATACCGCCTGGGTGCAATGGCAAACACCCGGTACATATACCTTGAGTGTAAAAGCCAACAGCCCCTGTGATACTGTATATACAAATACACAAAGCCTAGTTATTAGCACTTCAAATAAT
>CALSAT010000145.1:0-8641 GCA_943372905.1 Bacteroides fragilis
CCGTCAGCACACCATTTTCTACAATTACCCCTATTTCTGTAACAGGGCTGCCCTCCGGAAATTTGTATTTCCCTGTATATTCCTGCAGAGAATCAGTTTGTGCCCGCAGGGCTGAAAAGCTAATCAGTACAAATAAAGAGAGAAAGATCTTTTTCATATTGTGTGGTTTTTTATTAAAAATGCTTAACGAATGTACTCCTAAAATGTTACCGCAAAAACAAGCTTTCTACACTTTTTCATAAATAACGGCTGCACCCTGGCCCACCCCAATACACATCGTTGCCAGGCCATACTTCAGCCCTTGCCGGTTCATTTCATGTAGTAAAGTGGTGGAAATACGCACCCCGCTGCATCCCAGCGGATGACCAATAGCTATAGCCCCACCGTGGACATTCACCCTTTTACTATCCAGTTCCAGTTCCCGGATACAGGCGATGGATTGGGAAGCAAAGGCCTCGTTCAGCTCCACCAGGTCCATATCTTTTATTTGCAACCCGGCCCGGAGCAGGGCTTTTTGCGTGGCAGGCACCGGCCCAATACCCATGATAGCCGGGTCAACTCCCGCTACAGCCATGGATACTATTTTGGCCAGGGGCTGCAAGCCATATTGTTGTACCGCTTCCTCACTGGCCAGCAGCATGGCGGCAGCCCCATCATTGATGCCGGAAGAATTGCCTGCCGTTACCGTACCATCTTTGATAAAAGCCGGCTTCAGGGAAGCCAATTTTTCCAATGATGTTTCCCTGGGGTGTTCATCATTCACCACCCAGCTTATCAGGCCTTTGTTGTCCATTTCCACAGCCGCTATTTCATCAGCCCATTTATCCGCAGCCTTAGCGGCGGCATATTTTTGCTGAGAAGCCAGGGCAAACTCATCCTGCTCCTGTCTCGAAATATTCCACTGTTTGGCCACATTCTCGGCTGTTTCACCCATTGTATAGGGATGGAATAAAGCGGACAACTTCTTGTTAATGAAGCGCCAGCCCATCGTTGTGTCAAATACTTCTGTTGTGCGGGCAAATGGCTCTGCCGATTTGCCCATTACAAAAGGCGCCCTTGTCATGCTTTCCACGCCTCCCGCAATGATCAGTTCAGCATCCCCGCACATTATTTGTCTTGCACCATCCATGATCGCCTGCAAACCGGAGGCGCAAAGGCGGTTGACAGTAGAACCACCTACCGACACCGGTAAGCCAGCCAGTAAGGCAGCCATACGGGCCACATTCCGGTTATCTTCCCCGGCCTGGTTGGCAGCACCGGCAATCACATCCTCAATGGCATTAATATCCACCGAAGGATTACGGGCCATCAATGACCGGATGATGTACGCCAGCAGATCATCAGGCCGAATACTACTGAGAGCACCTCCATATTTGCCAACAGGCGTTCTGGCAGCATCAATTATATATACCGGCTTCATATTCCTGCATTTTGTGGGCAAATATCTGTGAATTCGGTTGAATCACAGAGGATTCAGTCCATGCCTGCTATGCACCTTCCCAAACCCAGTCTTTTTACCGCTCCGCACCTGCAATGCATGGACTTCCATGAAGTCTCTATGCTTGTACCATGCTTTCACGATGGGCTCGCTATGGGTGAAGGGCGGGGTGTCTTGTCCTAAAGTGGCCTCGCCTGTGGTATTGATGGTCGTTTCTGATTATGGCAGTGCCCCGGACGCCGTCGCTGTTGAATACTAATTTTTGGATCGCCCTCAATAATACCGCTGAGCAACCTCCTTTTGTTTACCCCATTGTTACCAAGTTCATTGCTTACATCCAGTACAGCAACCCTACTGATTTTGCATTTATCAAACAAAAAAACACTAATGACATCTGGTAATGTGCCACCCCATCATGGATAATCAAATCCAAAACTCATCTTTATCAATTTACCTTTCCTGAAAAAATATTCGGCAGAATAACTGGGCATATTATAACGTTGTAAAAATGGATGCTTTGATATATCACTTATTTCGTAAGAAATTATTGTGACGGAACCCATGATTCTTTTCTTGTAGCCATTTCCCTTCTTAGCAATCAGGTACTTTAAACCATTACCAATGCTTATATTACTTTCAGTTTTAAAATCCGAATACTCTTTTAGAACAGGATACTTCTTATTTGTTGGTTTTATGCCAATTTCAAAACGGGAAAAGCCATTTCTTGTTCCCCCTGGGAAAAAAATCAATCGCAGATACCGATTTGACGCTACGTTTGTAAAATAAACATCCGGCAGAGGAGCATCATGATTTACCTTTTCCATAATATCACCTAAGTTTTCCTCTATTGATTTATAATCTTCAATCTTTAGTAGACTATTAACTGTTGTATCTGGTACAAATTTCTGGCAAAAACTACTACCACTCTGTAAAAGAACAAAGAACACAAGAATATATATGTACTTCATATCATAACCGTTTTACTCTTATTCAATTGCAATAAAAGTTGGTGAATTGCAGCACTCTTTAGTTGCATGTTGTATAAGGATTGCTACATTGTGCCTCTGATGGCAACCACCCGATTTTCTTAGATTTTCCTTCAACAACCATTACTTTTAACCAACTACCTTTACAATCAATAACAGCTAATTCAGTTTTTGTTATTTTTAATTGAGTATGTTTTTTAGTCTTTTCTGGTGAGTCGTAAAGAGTAACCTGAGATTCGTACTTACTATTAATTGCAATTTTTGTCTTTTTAGATACCCAGCCTTTGAGTGGTTTGTCTCCAATAGCATAATTAGCAGTGACATGATACATACTATCGTTTGAGCCATGTATGGTAAAGACTACATAATTTTCATTTACAAAATCATGTTTCAATAACTTAATGACCTTACGATGTGAAGGTGCTGAGTATATTTTCACTTCTTTCTTTTCCTTTAAACTCAAAAAAACCTCTGGTATATCCTGTGCTTGAATAAATGGTGTAAACGCACAAAACAAAACAATTAGTACTATAGAGTATTTCATTATTAGTACCTTACTTAGTAAAATCCCATTTAGCTAAATTCTCATAGAAATTCTTTTGATCATCTTTTGTTAGTGAAGCAATAAATCTAATAGAATTAAAATAGATATTCTCCATCTCCTCTGTGGAAAAACTATCTATAGTCCTATCTCCAACTAGATAGCTTACAATTAAAGTCATTGTTTTGTTAGTTGATGCTAAGAAACTCATATAGCCATCAAGTGTAAACTCTGTTTGTTCCCTAATTTTTTTTAGGTGTATGGAGGCTTTGCACCATGTTTCAATACTATTTAATCCCGCTTCATTTTCATTACAGAGATATTTCTTAATATTAGTAAGCAATTGCCTGTCTTTTACTGATATATCACTAACATTTAACTGATCTCTATAAAAAGGCATGTAATTATAGATTGTGTCAGCACCAGTATGCATTCTTATATTTTCAGAATAATGATTATAAAAAATTATATGCTCTTTATAAAGATTATAAAGTGTGTTTATTTTATTCTCACAAGCTGCTGTTTTATCTTTCTGTGAATAAGAAAGAAAAGAAGGCAAAAAAAGGCAACCCGTTAACAAATGTTTCAATAACATATTTCTATTGATTTTTTTGAACATAATTAATTATTCCCGAAGCAATCTGAGAAGCGATTTTGGAAGTTTGTTCTTTTATTGCCTGAACGTCTTGAGGATTAGTTATATAACCTACTTCGATTAAAACATTTGCCCCATTTTCGGTTGCTTTTTTAAACAGCTTCCCGATTCACTTCGTTATCCGGACAGGCCATCAAAAAAGATATAGTTAATAAAAGCTAATGGCGGCGGACCAATTATCTTGCCTCCTGTAATTTATTGTTTTATGATATTTCTGTGGGAACCTGATAAAGTTATACATTACCTTTAATTCTCCTTACATCGGTAATATGTTTGCTTATTATTATGTTCTAACAAATGTTCAAAGACAAGGCTATCAGAAGTAAGGCTCAATATTGTATTCTCTATCTGTCCTATCGTATTAATTAGGTGTAGATTTTTATCTCTTACATAATATTTAAAAAAATAAGCCGTATCACCCAAGCTTGTAAAAGTTGCCAACGAATCTTTCTTAAAGATAAGAGTTGGATAATTTACCTGGTTTGTAATTAAGCACCACCGCCCAACAATACTGAACTGAGTACTACTACTAGGATATTTCTTTTGTGACGCACAAGAGAAAAATAATACAAACATCAATATTAATATATATCTCATTAGTGAAACCTATTAGTTAATACTCCTAATTGTGCTTTACCTGTTGTGGGGTCATAAGTTAATTTATCAAGTCCCAGATGATTAATATCCCCTTGATTTGCCTGTCTACTTTGAGGATTCATTGAGTTTACTGGCGCTCCAGTTCCTGATACTGTTGATGCTCCTTTTGAAGGGTCATATGTATATGGTGCATCTACAAGGGTTCCTCTTGGATACATTAATCCAGGCTGACCCATACCCCTTAGATCTAACGCCGTAGTATGCCCACTTGGGTCTCCTTTTACTGCACCAAAACCATGTCCATACTCATGGCCTTCTGTAGTGGTATTTTCGCCTTGAATATTTCTTAATAACCATATTCCTGTATTACCTCCTGGGTCCCCTAAAGCTGATAGCTTATCTGTAAATGAAACGTCAATACCATCCTCAACAAGCTTGATATAATTATTACCTATGTCTTTGTTATTTGTTACTTCATCTGCTGTTAAATCTCCACGATATTCCACAGTAGTATTAAACTTAACTGAGTATTCTACCCCATCTATATCAACCTTACCATTTGCCCCATTCCATTGTTTGTCAATATCAGCCGCATAAGATTGCGCCATAGCTTGATATTTTGCCTCTAAGACAGAAACCTTGCCTGTACTATTACCTCCTAAACCATAAAAAACAATATGTGAGTTTACAGTTATTGTACGGCTTTTATGGTCAATAACAGGTTCGCCTGACCGACCATCCGGGTCAATGAATAAAATGGGATTGTTATAAGTATAATTATAAGGAGACCAGTTATAGAATTGATTCGCCAAAGGGTCCAGTGTATGCCACCTCCCTATCTGCCCATCATACATCCTCGCCCAATAATCCATCCAGTCTAATCCGCTTCCATCACTAAACTCCTTACGTTGCTCTTCTTTTCCATTGTATTTGTACTTATTCTCTGCCGCTCCATTTAAGGCTTTGCCACTAATCCCCGCCATCGTTAACCCAAACGGATAATAATGCGTTTCCTCCAAAATTGCACCTCTGGTATGCACCACCTGCAAATTATCAAAGAACACATTTACCGCAGTTTCATTGCTTACATAAATATACATATAGCCATTCTTTTGCGCCACCTTGTTCTGCAGCTCGGTATAATGGTCTTTCAACTGGTTCTGTGTTCCTGCCCGGCTAAAACCTCCCTCCACAAATTTAAACTGCTTCCCGATACACTTCGTTATCGGGACAGGTTATCAAAGAAAATATAGTTAATAAAAGCCAGTGGAGGGGAGCAATTACAGGAGGCAATTAATTGCCTCCTGTAATTCATTGTTTTATACCCCTAATTTATAAACCAGATATTCTGATACATTACCGTTAATAAAAGCTAATGGCGGGGGCGGGTAGAAATGACAGGAGGCAAATAATTTGCCCCTGCTTGCCTGCCGTGGCAGGTAATTCATTGCTTTATGTTATTTCTGTGAGAATCTGATAAAGTGATACGTAACCAAAAACCAGCCCTGTAAATCATTCCCTTACCTTATAATTTCAATAACTGCTAATCTGATTCATTACCCATCAGAAAATATCACAAGAATCTGGGTATCTTTTTAAATATCTCCTGGTAGGACCTGGCAGCATCGCTACTTTTTTTGCCACTTATTACCTGCCCATTGTTTTTATCAATGCTGTACCTGGCTGAGTCTGATAAAACTATATCGCTTTCAGCATTTATCTCTGTTAGTGATTTCTTATACTTATACATATATTCTGCAACTTCCACTACTGAATCTCTGACCAAGTATTGTATTTCAATACGACCAGCTGCACCAAAAATTATTGCCTTACATTTAACCAGTTTATTTTTGATGAAACAGGCCTCTGCTTCCGCTCCTTCCGAGCTAATATCTTCTATATTGTAATTCACTACTGTATCACATGGCACAGACAGGTCAACATGTTGAACCTTCTTAATAATTTTATCTGACGCATCCTTCACCTGAACTCTTTCTGCCCTTTCTTCTGGATTCCTATCGTTAGTGCAAGACACGCATACGAGAAATGCAAAGCATTTAATAAATTTTTTCATACGCCATTTTTATTGGTCAGGTAAAACAGGAAGCCCCTTTTCATCTTTAGGCATAGTTTTGAGATGTTCAATGGAATAGAACTAAATACTAACGACATCTAGTAATGTGCTACCCCATCATGGATAATCAAATCCAAAACTCATCTTTATCAATTTACTTTTCCTGAAAAAATATTCGGCAGAATAACTGGGCATATTATAACGTTGTAAAAATGGATGCTTTGATATATCACTTATTTCGTAAGAAATTATTGTGACAGAACCCATGATTCTTTTCTTGTAGCCATTTCCCTTCTTAGCAATCAGATACTTTAAACTATTACCAACTCTTATACTACTTTCAGTTTTAAAATCCGAGTACTCCTTTAGAATAGGATACTTCTTATTTGTTGGTTTTATGCCAATTTCAAAACGAGAGAAGCTATTTCTTGTTCCCCCAGGGAAAAAAATTAATCGCAGATATCGATTTGAAGCAATGTTTGTATAGTAAATATCCGGTAGAGGAGCATCATGATCTACACTTTCCATAATATCACCCAAGTTCTCCTCTATTGACTTATAATCCTCAATCTTTAGTACGCTATTAACTGTTGTATCTGGTACAAATTTCTGGCTAAAACTACTTCCACTCAGTAAAAGAGCAAAGAACACTAGAATATATATGTACTTCATATCATAGGAATTTTACTCTTTTTCTATTGTAGTAAAAGTTGCTTACTTGTAACACTTTTAGTTGCATGTTGTATAAGGATTACTACATTGTGCCTCTAATGGCAACCACCCGATTTTCTTAGATTTTCCTTCTACAACCTTTACTTTTAACCAACTGCCCTTACAATCAACAACAGCTAATTCAGTATTTGTTATTTTTAATTTTGTATGTTTCTCAGTTTTTTCTGGTATGTCGTAAAGAGTGACCTGAGATTCGTACTTGCTATTAATTGCAATTTTTGCCTTTTTAGATACCCAGCCTTTGAGTGGCTTACCTCCAATAGCATAATAAGCAGTGACATGATACATACTATCGTTTGAGCCATGTATAGTAAAAACTACATAATTCTCGTTTACAAAATCATGTTTCAATAATTTAAGTACTTTTCTTTTTGTGGAAGTTGAATAAATCGCCACTTCCTTCTTCTCTTTCATACTCAGAAAAACCTCTGAAGTGTTTTGAGCAGGGAGGGTGGAAGCCATAAAGCAAGAAAATAAAAGAAATATAGAAACTCTTTTCATTTTTTAGTCTTTTTTGTTATATTGATAAAACGGCCCTCTACCGCCGCCAAAATTTATTGTTCTAAATACCTGAATTTTATAGTTCTTAACACCAGACATTACACTATTAAAACTCTTCCAATCTTTAGGCGCAATTATAAGGCAGCCAACTGTTATTCCTGATGTCCCATTTTTAATGGGCCCACAATATCCGTTAGAGTTACTACAATGAATCCATATTCTATCTTTATACCCCTCGCCATTTGCCTCTATCTGTTCCGGGGCATTATTATTTATTTGCCCATCCATTGTCCTTATATGTCCTCCTCCTTCTACCTGCCAATTTGACTTCAAAGACCCCGTTTTACCAGCTGCATTGTAATTACCATCATAGGTACCCTCGTCAATTGGTGTAAATTTATCGGCATCAGATGTCATTGTGTAACCTGTGTAAGTATGTACATCATCTTCGCCTCCAGGACCATAAACTGTAACTGTAGCTGTTATTGCACCTTCTCCGTCAATAAAGCCTTCTTTTCCATCTTTTGTACCTAGTTTTTCATTTTGTGAGCCTTGGAAAACAACTACAGCTTGAACACCTGTGAGTTTTATGCTTTGGTCTTTATTATCAGCATCCTTATAAGAGTGATTGTATTCTTTGCCTTCATGCCAATGCCAAGTCGCATCATTGTCATTTTGTCCTTTATAATAAAACCAGTCTTTACCATCAGGATCTACAAAAAGCAGTGGCATATTACCTACATAAACATAAGGAGTAAATGATGCATAATTATCACTGTGAGGGTCAGTGCTATACCATCTGCCTATTTGTGGGTCGTAATTTCTTGCGTGGAAGTCCAACCATCCAAGCCCTGAGCCATCAGAGAACTCTTTTCTTTGTTCTTCTTTACCATTATACTTATACTTGTTTTCGGGAGAACCATTTAGTGCTTTACTACTAATCCCACTCATCGTCAATCCAAACGGATAATAATGCGTCTCCTCCAGTATCGGCCCCCTGGTATGCACCACCTGCAAATTATCAAAGAACACATTTACCTGGCTTTCATTGCTTACATAAATATACACATGCCCGTTCTTTTGGGCGGCCAGGTTTTGCAATTCTGAGAAATGGTCT
>CALSAT010000146.1:0-8629 GCA_943372905.1 Bacteroides fragilis
GTTCAGCGGATATATCAATATAGTGGAAGATGATTGGCGTATTCATTCGCTGCAACTGCTGCTCGTAAAAGCCTCGCAAATGGAAGTGCTGGACTCTTTGCGTATAGAACAATTATACAGGCCATTGGATAACAAGGTATGGTATGTAAGCAGCCAGGTCATTTACCCGGCAGTCAAAATATTTGGTTTTGATGCCTACGGCAGTTTTGTAAATATCTATTCCGGCTTTGATGTGAATCCTTCATTTGACAAGCACAGCTTTAATAATACTGTTTTAAAATACAACGACAGCGCCAATAAGAAGACCAATGAGTATTGGGAAAAAACAAGGCCCGTGCCGCTGATGGCAGACGAAGTAAAAGATTATAAACGAAAAGACAGCCTGGAGATCGTCAGGAAAGATCCACGTTACCTCGATTCGCTGGATAAAGTAAGAAATAAGATAACACCGCTGGGCCTGTTGCTGACGGGGCAAACCTTTTTCAATTCCAAGAAGCGGTCTTCCATTACGGTGCCTTCCCTGCTGGAACAGGTAAATTTTAATCCTGCGGAGGGATTGGTGGCGAATACAGAATTGACCTGGAGCAAACGGCTTGACTCTTCCACTGCCAGCCGAAAGAACATTGCTATCACGCCGGGATTACGCTATGGTTTTTTAAACCGGCATTTTAATCCAAGACTTACCGTCCGCTATACGTTTGGGAAAAAATATATTTCCACCTTTACCATTTCAGGTGGTAAAAGGGTCTTTCAATTCAATAACAACAGTCCGATAGGTGAAAGAGGAAATACCATCTCCAGTCTTTGGGATGAAGAGAACCGGGCCAAAACATACGAGAGTGCTTACCTGCGGGCCAGCTATCAACGAGGCATTGGTGAAGGCTTTACCATCAGGACAGGCTTTCAATACCAGGACCGGATGCCATTAGATAATAAAACAGATTATACCTGGCGGGATAAACCTGACCGGGAATATACTCCCAATTATCCCAATGAAATTGTATCGGCCAATATCGAACGTCACCAGGCCTTTACTTTACTGGTGGGAGTAAGCTGGCAACCGGGAAGCAAGTATATAGAACTTCCGGGCCGGAAGATCAATATCGGATCTAAGTATCCCACTTTATCGTTGCAGTATATACAGGGAATTGATGGCTTTGCGGGCAGCGATGTAAGGTTTGGTAAATGGAAGTTCTCCGTATCCGATGATGTTAATTTAAAACTGCGGGGCAAACTCCGCTACCGGCTGGGAATGGGTGGCTTTGTGAATAGCGATAAAGTGCAATTGCCTGATTACACACATTTCAATGGAAACATCTCCACGCTGGCTACTGAATACCTGAACAGTTTTCAGTTGTTGCCCATTTATAAGTATAGTAACACGGATGGCTTTTATGCACTGGGCCATATTGAATATAACTTCAAAGGGTTCCTCACCAATAAGATACCAGGCATACGGAACCTGAACCTGTACCTGGTAACAGGAGCTAACAGTTTTTATGCTGGAAAAAATGCGAAGTATATAGAGTACTTTGTCGGTCTCGATAATATCTTCAAGCAATTACGGGTGGACTTTGTGCAATCTTTTGAGCCGGGCGGGATAAGACAGCAGGGCTTCCGAATAGGGCTGAGTAATTTTGGCGGCAGAAGGGGAGATGACTGGCCCTGAGAAGGTACCGGTTGATTAGTTGAGTGGCTAACAGAGATCACTATATCATTCAATAGCATTTAGTACAGGAAAAATCGCATTGTCCCATCTCTCTTCTCCTCTCTTCGCTTATCTTTGCCCCGCTTTAGAATTTTGCCTAACCTGCAATTAGGATTCTGTAAGCCAGGATTAAAATTCAACAACAATGGCACAACTGCACAACCGCATCTCCCGGAAGGAGCTGAAGGAAAAGATCAGCAAGGACCCCACTCCAAGAACTACGATTTCATTTTATTGCTATTTTAAGATCGATGAGCCCGGTATTTTCAGGGATATATTGTATAAAGAACTGTCAGCTATAGGAGTGCTTGGCCGCATCTATTTGGCAGAAGAAGGAATAAATGCCCAGGTAAGTGTACCAACCACAAATATTGACAGCTTCAGATCGTACCTGTATAGCATCAAGCCATTGAACGGATTGCGGCTGAACATGGCAGTGGATGATGATGGAAAATCCTTTTTTGTGCTGGATGTGAAGGTGCGGAAAAAGATCGTGGCAGATGGTATTGAAGATCCCTTATTTGATATGCAGAACAAAGGCCGCTATGTGGATGCTGCGCAAATGAATACACTGATGAATGATCCCGGTACCGTGGTGATCGATATGCGGAACCATTATGAATATGAAGTGGGGCATTTTGTAAATGCCATTGAGATTCCGAGCGACACCTTCCGGGAACAATTGCCCATGGCGGTGGATATGATGAAAGCAGACAAGGACAAGAATATCATCATGTATTGTACCGGCGGTATCCGCTGTGAAAAGGCATCCGCCTATATGCTTCACCAGGGTTTCAAAAATGTTTTTCACCTGGAAGGAGGCATTATCAATTATGCCAGGCAGGTAAAGGGAAAAGGCCTGGAGACAAAATTCATCGGCAAGAACTTTGTATTTGACGACCGCCTGGGCGAACGCATTACGGAAGACATCATTGCTGTTTGTCATCAATGCGGCAAGCCTGCCGATACACATACCAATTGTTTAAATGACGGCTGCCACCTGTTATTTATCCAGTGTGCAGCATGTGCCTCACAATTTGAAGGGTGCTGTAGTAAAGAATGCCAGGACACTATTCACCTGCCGGAAGAAAGAAGAAAAGAACTCCGGAAAGGGGTAGACAAAGGCCGTCATATTTTCAACAAATCAAAACAAAGACTGCGGCCCCGGCTGAACGACAAGCAATAAGGGGATCATTTTGTACTGATCCATTTTATACATACGGGCTTACCTACTGAGATGCGGTTGCCGGTATCAGTTAGCAGCCCGGTTTGAATATCCCGTTTAAAGATGACGATCTCATCGCTGTTCTGGTTACCCACCAGCAAGAATTTGCCGGTCGGGTCGAAATTGAAGTTGCGGGGCTTTTCTCCCAGTACGGATTGATGATCCACCAGGGTGATCATGCCAGTTGCTTGGTCTATTGAAAAAATGGCGATGGTGTGTGAAGCATCCCTGTTGCTGCAATATAAAAAACGACCATCGGGAGAAACATGAATGTCAGCACCACTCATCGGTCCTTTATAAGTAAGCGGCAGGGAGAAAAGGTTTTGTATTTCCACCAGCTGTCCGCCACCCATGTTCTTATATACTGCCACTGAACTGTTCAGTTCCTGCATCAGGTAGGCGTATTTGCCATTAGGATGGAAATCTATATGGCGGGGGCCGGTACCACCAGCCACTTCCACAAACTTTGTTTTGGTCGGGGTGATATTGCCGGTTTTATTATCAAACCGGTAGGTCATTATTTTATCAATGCCCAGGTCGGGTACAAAGAGTTCTGAGTTCCCATCTTTCAGGTACACTGCATGCACATGAGGTGACCGTTGGCGGCTGCTATCGGGACCAGAGCCGGAGTGCTGAATCACTTTTTTTGCTTTGCCTAACGCTCCATTCTTCAATACGGGAAGTACAGCAAAATTGCCACTGCTGTAATTACCGGCGATCACCCACTTGCCTGTTTTATCCGCACTGATATAGCAGGGATGATTGCCTTCAGACGATTGCCGGTTGAGTTGTGTCAGGATGCCTGTCTTTTTATTAAAAGAAAAAGAACTGACCCCGCCGCCCCTGCCGGTGCTGTCCGCATTTTCATTTACCGCATATACATATTTCTGGTTGGGAGAGATAGTGAGAAATGAAGGATTGGATGTTTTGATATGGCTTACCTCCTTTGCAGAGCCGTCAGTACTGTTGAACCGGTACACATAAATGCCTTCGCTTTTGGGAGAGTCGTAGGTGCCAACAACAAGATAACTATCCTGGGCGGTGGCTGATAAGAACACGAGGAAGGCAAGTACTGTTAAAGAAAACTTCATGCGGGTGATTTTGAGAAGTGAATATCAGGCTTTCAGATCATTTTAACAAACCCATAATAACCAAATAAAAATCTGGCACAGTCTTATCAATACATCATCGACAAACAATTTATGAACCCAAAAACAAATGTCATGAAAAGAATATTTACTCTGTCAGCCACCTTATTCATCGCCGGCCTGTTGCTGGTAGGATGCACAAGGAGTTATCACAACAATAACAACGAAGAAGATTACTGGCTCTCCAAAGAAAGGGGAGAAGTAGTGTACAGTGATGCGTACTGCAGCTACTACGTAGTGGAAACCAATTTGGGATACACCGTTATCCAGACCTACGGAACGTATAAGCCATTTGAAGGCGCTGTATTATATGGCAACTTCAGCAGCCGTGGCACAAGAGATATCTATAATTTCTCTTCCGGTATTGTCTTTACCGGTGTAGTTACTGACTACTGGTTAAGCTATGTGGAAGCCCAGGATGCTCTCGACTACTATTGTCCTTATGGTAAAGGAGTGACCACCAAGAGAGAGTTCAAGAAATCAAGTTTTTCTAAATAATGATCTTCAATAAATGAAAAGCTGCCTGTCGAAAGACGGGCAGCTTTTTTTATTTGCGCACAGGCCAACACTACTTCGTCAGGCAGATGGTATATATTATTATGAAAGCAGGGCCAGTGCTTTATTTATCCTTTCGGCCGTTTCATCCATACTCAGTGTTTCTGGAATGAAGGGTTGTCCGATCACTTTTTCATACAACTCAATATATCTTTTGGAGATGGTGTTTACCCATTCATCACTCATATCCGGTACAGTTTGTCCTTCTTTACCCATGAAGTTGTTAGCGATCAGCCATTCCCGCACAAACTCCTTGCTGAGTTGTTTTTGCCTTTCACCGGCAGCTTGTCTTTCTTCAAATCCTTCGGCGTAGAAGTAGCGGGAAGAGTCGGGGGTATGTATCTCATCCATCAGGTAAATGGTATCGCCGATGCGGCCGAATTCGTATTTGGTATCTACCAGAATCAATCCCTGTTTGGCAGCTATCTCTTTGCCGCGGGCAAATAATTGTAATGCATAGCTGCTCAACTGTTCCCATTCGGCAGCGGTGGCCAGGCCGGTGCGGATGATCTCGTCGGGGCTGATGTCCTCATCATGCCCTTCGGCGGCTTTGGTGCTGGGGGTGATGATGGGAGTGGGGAAATAATCGTTTTCTATCATGCCTTCGGGCATGGCGGCGCCGCAAAGTTCCCTTTTACCGCTATGGTAGGTTCGCCAGGCATGGCCGGTAAGGTTGCCCCGTACCACCATTTCTATTTTGAAAGGGATGCAGCGCTTGCCGATGGATACGTTGGGTGCCGGTACGGCCAGCAGCCAGTTAGGGCAAATATCTTTGGTGGCGTCCAGCATCCAGGCGGCAATCTGGTTCAGCACCTGCCCCTTGAAGGGGATCGGCCTGGGCAGAATGACATCGAAAGCGGAAATGCGGTCGGAAGCCACCATTACCAGCAGATCGGTACCGATAGAGTACACATCACGCACCTTGCCACGATAAAAAGCTGTCTGCCGGGGAAAGGAAAAAGGAGCCATGACCGAAAGTAAGAAGGGGGCTAAAAGCAGCCAATCTATGGGGCGCTAAGATTTCAACAATTTATCCCTGCGGAGCCCCGGTTGGAGGCCTTGCGGGAGATGTTCACATTCTCTCTTTTCCCTTAAAAATTAAATTTTTAGATACACATTACAATGCTTATTTTTCCGCTCAATTCCAAACCAAAATTCCCTATTATGAGAAAAAGCTATAGCTTTTTAGCAGCCTTGTTCATGGCTTGCCTGTTTTCAGTTACTGCTAATGCACAATCTGTTACCATCTCAGGTACTGTAACGAACGCTACGTCCAAAGAAAATGTTCCTGCTGTTTCGGTAGTGGTAAAAGGCACCAGTACAGGTACCTACACTAACTCTGATGGCGCCTTCAGCCTGAAAGTGGCCAAACTGCCTGTAACACTTGTCTTCAGTTCGATAGGATATGATGCACAGGAAGTAACTGTTACTGATGCATCAGCCCCTGTAAAAATTGATTTTAAAGTAAATAATGCCCTGGGACAGGAAGTGGTGGTAGCCGCCACCCGTGCCCCGCAGCGGATACTCGAATCACCCGTAACGGTGGAAAGAATGAGCGCCGCGGTGATCCGGAACCTGGCTGCCCCTACTGTTTATGAAGCCATTACCAACCTGAAAGGGGTGGACGTACATACAGCCAGCTTAACCTTCCGCACCGTAACCACCCGTGGTTTCGTAAGCAGCGGTAACACCCGCCTGAACCAATTGGTGGATGGAATGGATAACCAGGCTCCCGGCCTTAACTTCTCAGTAAGCAGCATCGTAGGTCTTACCGATCTGGATGTTGACAACGTGGAAGTATTGTCCGGTTCTTCTTCTGCCTTGTATGGTTCCGGTGGTATGAATGGTACGGTCCTGATCACCAGTAAGAACCCTTTTAAATACCAGGGCTTCAGCTTTAATGTGAAGCAGGGTATCATGCATGTGGATGGTAAACAAAGAAAAGCTGCCCCGTATAATAATATAGCTATGCGCTGGGCAAAGTCATTTAATAATAAAGTGGCTTTCCGTGTGTCCGGTGAACTGATCCGCGGCAGCGACTGGCAGGCGGATGATTACCGTAACAAACAACAGATCGGTATCCTGAGCAATGTGGTGGGTGGTAACCGGTTCAATGATCCTAATTATAACGGGGTGAATACTTATGGTGATGAAACAAGTGTGAATATCGGACAACTGGCTGCCCTGCTTAGTTCTGGTGTGAATGCTTCCGTACTCGCACAAAGCGGTGGCCTGGTAAATCTGCAGGCGGCTGCCAATAACTATTTTACGGCGATTGGTAACCCTACTTATCCCAGTAACGCACAGGTGGCTGGTTATATAGGTCTTTTCCCTGCTTCAGTACAACCTGCTGCACAATTGTATGCACCTATGTACCTGGGCCTTACCCGCAACTATTTTGGTAACAGCAACAACGTGACCCGCACAGGTTATGAAGAGAAGACATTGGTAGATTATAATACCCTGAACGTAAAGATCAACGCTGGTGTACATTGGAATATCACCGATAAGATCGAAGCTTCTCTGAATACATATTTTGGTACCGGTACTACTGTATATACCGGTGCGAACCGTTATTCGCTGCGCAATTTTAAAATGGCACAGCACAAACTGGAGTTTAAAGGAAAGACCTGGATGCTGCGTGGTTACACCACCCAGGAGAATGCCGGTGATTCTTATATTGGTGATGCCGTTGGTGCATTCATCAATGAAGCATGGAAGCCCAGTGTGAACTCCAGCAGCCTGCCTAATATTGCTGCGTCCTGGTTTCCCCAGTACCTGCTTACCTTCTCCGAAGGCAGACGCCAGTCAAACGGTGGTGCCAGCGATATTCAATTACATACTGCTGCCCGTACCACTGCTGATGTTGGCCGCTTTATGCCGGGCAGCGCCCAATTCAATGCGGCTGCCAATGTAATTAAGAACACTCCGGTAAGCAAACCCGGCGGCGCTAAGTTCCTCGATAAATCTGACCTGTGGGCCGCAGAAGGACAACTGAACGTGTCTGATGCTGCCGGCTTCTCTGATGTGGTGGAAGTACTGGCTGGTGTAAACTGGAAACAGTGGGCCATGAACTCACAGGGAACGATCTTCTCTGATACAGCACAGATCATCCGTATAAATGAGTATGGCGGTTATGTACAGTTGAAAAAGAAATTGCTGAATGATGTGCTGACGCTGATCGCTTCCGGCCGTTATGATAACCAAACCAATTTTGATGGTAAGTTCACTCCCCGCTTAGCAGCGGTGGTAAGAGTGGCAAAAGATAATAATGTGCGTTTGTCTTACCAGACAGCGTACCGTTTCCCTTCTAACCAGAACCAGTATATAAGCCTGCGCCTTGGTGGTGGCAGCAGCTACCTGATCGGTTGCCTGCCTGAATTCCAGGATTATTACAAACTGAGCACTACCCGCCCCGGTTATACCGCTGCGAGTGTACTCGCTTACAGGGCCGGCACACCTGCTGACTCTGCCCGTCTGGTAAGGGCTACTTATAAAGAAGTAAAGCCTGAAACGGTTCGTTCTTACGAGATCGGCTATAAAGGCATTATAGGTAAGAAGTTATTGTTTGATGCTTATTTCTACTACAGCAAGTTTGAAGATTTTCTGCTGAGTGAAGCGGTGGCACAATCACAGGTCCCCAACAGTAAGCTGGGTGTGTATTCACCTTTCAGCACTGATAACGTTTCTTATGTGCAGAACTCTGATCAGACCGTTACCTCCCAGGGATGGGGTGTGGGCATCGAATACAAAGTGATCAAGAATTATTTCCTCTATGGTAATGTGTTCTCTGATGAACTGAAAGATGTACCTGCTGGTGCTGTTACTTTCTTCAACGCACCTAAATACCGTTTCAATATTGGTTTGAGAAATGAAAATGTGTGCAAGAACATTGGTTTCAATGTGGTGTTCAAATGGCAGGATAATAACTATTACGAAGGAACTTTCGTTTCCGGTACATTGCCATATTTCGGCTGGTGGGATGCGCAGGTT
>CALSAT010000147.1:0-8607 GCA_943372905.1 Bacteroides fragilis
CAACCTCATCAAAGAATTAAAAAAACTGGATGAGGCTTCCCAACTCCGCTGCTGGGGTGGTGATAAAATGAAAGAACAGGGCGCCCACCTGGTGAAACATTACCGGGAGCTGGCCTTTATGGGCTTCACTGAAGTATTGATGAACCTCCGTACCATTTTCCGCAACCTGGCCTTTTGCAAAGAAGATATTCTACAATACCAACCCGACGCACTTATACTTATTGATTATCCCGGTTTCAACCTGCGCATAGCCAAGTGGGCAAAGCAGCAGGGCATCCGCATCATCTACTATATATCTCCGCAGGTATGGGCCTGGAAAGCCAACCGGGTAAAGAGCATGAAAGAATGTATTGATACCATGCTCGTCATTCTTCCTTTTGAAAAAGACTATTTTAAAAACCAATGGAACTGGGAAGTGGAGTATGTGGGGCATCCCCTTATTGAAGTAGTGGAAGACCAAAAATCAAACATCAAAAATCAAAAGTTATCCGACAAGCCCATCATTGCTTTATTACCTGGCAGCCGCAAACAGGAAATACTGAAGAAACTTCCGGTGATGCTGGAAGTAAGTAAACGCTATCCGCAGTACCAGTTCATCGTAGCCAAAGCACCGGGTGCAGATGAAAGTTTTTATGAGGCCCTGCTGAAAGATTTTGCCAACGTATCGTATGTAGCCAACAGGACCTACGACCTGCTCCTCCAGTCAAAAGCAGCATTGGTTACCTCCGGAACAGCTACACTGGAAACAGCATTATTCGGAGTACCGGAAGTTGTCTGTTATAAAGGCTCTTATCTCTCCTACCAGATCGGGCGGCGGCTGGTGAAGGTGAAATATATTTCACTCGTAAACCTGATCATGGATAAACTGGTGGTAAAGGAACTGATACAGGATGACCTGACGGTGGAGAACCTGCAAAAGGAACTGGAAGACATTTTACATAATGAGACCCGCAGGGCGCAACTGCAACAAGACTATGCCGCACTGAAACAACTACTCTCCCAGGGTGGTGATGCATCAGCGAAAGCCGCTGCATCGATATACAAGAGGTTGTCAACCTTTATTGAAGCCGAAGGCTAAGGTTGTCAACTCTTTCTCACCGAAGCAATTTAATCGCCAGTATGATCAGGCAAAGGATGAACACCAGCAGGCTGATGCGGTTGATGCCGTGCATATAACCGATCCATTTATCTTTCGGACGGTTCGGGTCTTTTTTCCTCAGGTAGAGGTATTCGGCTATTTGTTTCAGGACTCCCATGATGCAAAGTTATTATTCTGACAATAACAGCAACAGGGGAAAAATGTTTTAAAGAAACAGGCCGTATTTTCAGTAATAGCACAGGGATGATTGGCGTTGAAATACAAGCACACGGATAAAACGGGTTGGACGGATTAAAAGGGATTATTTTGATACATCAAAATACAGGATAAACTACTGCTTCGCCACATTTAGCAATTGCGCATCCAGTTTACACAGCGAAGCGGCGTAAAAGATCTGTGTTCATCCGTCCAACCCGTCCCATCCGTGTGCAAAAATGTATTATACAGGATTTAATACTGCTTCACCACATTTAGCAATTGCGCAACCAGTTTACGCAGCGAAGCGGCGTAAATAATCCGTATTCATCCGTCCAACCCGTCCCATCCGTTGCAAAAATGTATTGTAAGTCCACCCCCATCCCCAAAACAGGGTATTTTTCAAAAAGCCGTTCTTATAATTAAAAGAAGATGGTAAATTGGTAAATCAAAGCGGCGGCCTTGCCGCTTTACACCATTTAAACCGCTGCTGTCATGGCCCGCAAAAACAGTAAACTAGTGCCCAATCCGCCTGCGTACCGCAAGCTGAGGGGCTATGCATTTGATCCCATCACTTCTCTCGATCTTGATATGGCTGAGATAAACCAGATCGTGTACAAAGTGCCCTGGGAGGAAAACCTGCTGCCCGGCCCGGAGGGTGATTATATAAAAGTAATAGACCGGGACCCTCCCAGCGATGCAGTGTATGTTCCTGTTGACCTGAATGAACCCGCCATACTGGCTTCTGAAGGGCTTGATCCCAACGAGACCAACCCGCAATTTCACCAGCAACTGGTGTATGCAGTGATCATGACCACTATCCGGAATTTTGAAAAGGCGTTGGGAAGAAAGATCATGTGGAGCAATCGTATTTCGTTTGTTGACAACCGCCGGCAGGATGAATTTGTAAAACAACTGGCCGTGTACCCTCATGCTCTCCGTGAACAAAATGCTTTTTACAGTCCTGAAAGAAAGGCCCTGCTCTTTGGTTACTACAATGCCACCCCTACCGAAACAAGTCTTTTTCTTCCGGGTGGCATAGTGTATTCCTGTCTTTCGCATGATATCATTGCTCACGAAACTACCCATGCAATCCTCGATGGTGTGTACAACCTGTACATGGAAACCACCCATCCGGATATTGCGGGCTTCCACGAAGGCTTTGCAGATATAGTGGCCACCCTGCAGCATTTCTTCCTGCACCCGGATATTGTAAAACACACCATCCGCAAAGTAAACGGACGGCTGGATGCAGAAAATATTCTGGGCAAGCTAGCCGTAGAGTTTGGTAAATCCACTGGTGATACACATTCACTCCGGGATGCACTGGGCGGTGCAGATGCCAATGGGGAATGGAAACCAGCAAAACCCAAACCATCTGATTACGAAGAATTCCTGGAATGTCATGCCAGGGGCGGCTTACTCATGTCGGCTGTATTTGATGCATTCATTACTATTTATAAAACGAGAACGGCCGATCTTGTACGAATAGAAACAGGCGGCACCGGCATGGTAACGGCAGGAGATATGAATCCCGATTTTGTTAAGAGGCTGGCAGATGAAGCATCCAAAGCAGCTTCGCATGTGCTGAACATGTGTGTGAGAGCATTGGATTATTGCCCCCCCATAGATATGAACTATGGTGACTTTCTGCGGGCACTGATAACGGCTGACCGTGAACTGGTAAACAGCGATGATCACAACTACCGCATTGCTTTCATTAATGCTTTCCGCAAAAGAGGCATCTTTCCCGAAGGAGTACCCAACCTGTCCGTTGATACCCTCTGGTACAATCCTTCAGATAACATGGAGGATAAAAGCGGCATCACCCGGAAGATCGCCGAGTTCCTGCGGCAGTTCAAAGGAAGTGTGGCTTACCAGACCGACCGGCAAAAGATATTTGAAGAAACACAGAAATTCATCAGGGGCGGTGAAGATGAGGCGGGTAATGAAATTGAAGGACTGCACTCTTATATTTTCCGGCACATCACCAGTGGCCCTGATGCTGCTAAAAGCATAGTACAATTTGAAAATCTTACCGGCCTTGTTTTCTCGGAGCAATACAAAAACTTCGGTATCAGAACTTCCAAAGCCAACAAGAAAGGACCCGCCATTGAAATCCATTCATTGCGGATCAACAACCGGATCGGTCCTGATGATACCTTACTAAACCAGATCATCATCACCCTGGTGCAGCGCTGCAAAGTATCTGTAACAGAAGATAAGAATGGAAAAAAAGTATTTACCAGGATAAGGCCAGACAGTAAAGCCGATCTGAAAGGTGATATTATGACCTTCCGCGGGGGCTGTACGCTGATATTTGACCTCGATGATCTTACCCTTCGCCATGCCATCCGCAAACCGATCTTTGATATGAAAGATCTTGGTAAAGGAGTGAACCGGAAACTCAAATTCAATGAAAAGCGCCTGCTGATGCAATACCGGTGTGAGCAGGGCGACCTGTACGATAAGATCAGCTTTGCGCCTCCGGGGCACAACAAGACAGAACCATTTGCATTCATTCACCAGTCTCAAAAAATTATTTTATGAGCATGCCCATTACTGATGTACAATTCCGGATGTATAACACCGGCTCCGTTGGCGACTGCCTGCTGATACGATTTATGAATAACGGGACCGTTGTATATAAAATGATGATCGACTGCGGCGGATGGAATGCCGACACTCCCTCCATCACTGCCTGTGCTGAAGACATTAAAACCACCTGCAAAGGAGAACTGGACCTGCTGGTAGTAACCCATCAGCATGAAGACCATGTGTCCGGTTTTAACCAGGCCAGGGCTGTTTTTGACAAAATAAAAGTAAAAGAAGTGTGGATGTCGTGGATAGAAGATGATGAAGACCCCGTGAGCAAAATACTCAGGGATAAATATGGTAAGAAGCTGGCGCAACTCCGTAAAACAACGGAGATGACCCTGAAGAGAATACAGAAACAACGGGCTGCCGCCGGGGGAAAACTGAATGCCAAACAAAAACTGAAAGAACAAAACCTGGCCAATGTACTCGAGCTTGTAAAGCTGGAAGATGGCGATGCACATAATAACTCCATGCCGGTTGGCAAACGCACCAACAACGATGCGATGAAGTATGTAAAAAGCAAAACAAAGAATGTAAAGTATAAGATACCGGGCGAAGTGGTGAAGGATATGCCGGGCATGGATGGGGTGAAATTCTATTTTCTTGGCCCGCCGCGGGATGAGGATATGCGGTACTTTAAAATAGAAATGGAAGATGATGAAATGTATCACCTCGCACTGAAAGCTGCTGCCAAAGAGGAAGGTGCAGAACAACCGGCACCAACCCCGGCCACGGAACGGATATTTATGAATGACATCAGCCTGAAAGAAGGCGTTTCTCCATTCAGCGATCAATACAAAATGACGAGAGCGGAGACGAACAGCTTCATGAAAAATTATAATGCTGCGGCAGAAAGCTGGCGGCAGATTGAGTCTGACTGGCTGGAATCTGATCTCGGCATTGCGATGAGGGTTACTAATCTTACGAATAACACCAGCCTGGCAATGGCGATAGAATTTGCAGGAGGTAAAGTAATGTTGCTGCCCGGCGATGGTCAGTCGGGCAACTGGCTGGGCTGGCATAAGCCCGATGTAAAGAAAAAGCTGAAGAACAATGGCGGCAAAGACACCGATGAACTATTGCAAAACACCGTCTTTTATAAAGTGGGCCATCACGGCAGCCATAATGGTACAGCCAGTAAAAGCGGGTTGGAAAAAATGAAAGCAGAAGATATGGTGGCCATGATGCCGCTGGTGCAAAAGAAAGTACCGACAGCATGGGGCGGTGCTAAAAACTTTCCTGCGGCGGGCCTGTATGATAAGCTCATCACTAAAACACAGGGCCGGGTGATCCGCACCGATGAAGGGCCCGCTACCAAAGACACTGCAGTAAAACTGAGAAGCAAATTAAAAGCAAAGCAGAAAAAAGAATTTGAAAGCAGCTTCCGAAAAGGCCCCATCTATATGGAATACACCTTGCAGGGATTGGACAAGTAAATTTATTGGGTAAGCCCGTGGGAGTTGAGAATGGGAAAAGGCAATGGGCAATTGGCAATGGGTAATTGGCAGTTCCCTGCGGGCAGGTCAATATTCCGAACGAGTAAGTCAAAATCCTGAGCGAGTAAGTCAAATTCCCGAACGGGCAAGTCAAATTCCCGAGCGAGCAAGTCAAAATCCTGAACGAGCAAGTCAAATTCCTGAGCTAGTAAGTCAAATTCCTGAACGAGTAAGTCAAAATCCTGAGCTAGTAAGTCAAATTCCTGAACGAGTAAGTCAAAATCCTGAGCGAGTAAGTCAAATTCCCGAACGAGCAAGTCAAATTCCTGAACGAGTAAGTCAAATTCCTGAGCGAGTAAGTCAAATTCCTGAACGAGCAAGTCAAATTCCTGAGCAAGACGGTGGGAGTTCTATACGAAATGGCGGGAGTTGAGCGGTAGTGAAGAGTTAAGAGTTGAAATACAGGCGTTTTGCGGGGAGTGGACGGCTTTCGGGTCTATTGGCCAGGTTTTGTATGGTTAGGATGTGGCTGAAAACCTGCGCCCCGACAGCCGCTACACCTGCCACTACCCCCACCCGGCCCCATCTCGTTATCAATTTTTTGGGGGTAGCTTCCAAAATTTTGGTATTACCCAATCCCCGGCGGGCGGCAGCCGCTGCACAGCCACCCTCCCCCAGTTCCCCAACCAGCCAAATCCCCGGCATAAATACCCTGTTTCTAGTATTGTGGGGGTGGAGTGATTGGTGTAGGTTAGTGATTATTATCCTGGCATAAACGGGTAGAAGCGATTACAATCTGATATTTGGCGCAACCCAACCCTACAAAAAGGCGAATAGATTTGAGCAGGTAATTAAGTAGTTACAAAATTTGTAGTTTCAGGTAATAGCGTCAATACATGCGTTAGCGGCTATTTTTTCAGCAGTATAACAATTCAAAAATATTTAGACAATGTCAACATGGTATCCAAGTGCAATGACCTACAGACAATGGTGTCAAGCCGAAAGTTTTCTATCAGACTTCAAAGGCTCATTTAACAAGCAATCAAATCAGATTAGAAATAGTATTCATGAGCAAACCAGAGTAATTTCTGACCAGACAAAAACTATTATTGCGACAAATGAGCAAATGGTATTAGCCCTTGAGGATGGCTTCAACCGACTATCTGAAATTAATGAAAGAGGATTTAGCCAAGTAACAAGTGCAATTGAAGCAATGCACAGTGACCTTAACTATAATTTCGGGATTTTAATTCAAAGAGTAGAGTATCAGAGTAGTCTTTTAAATAGTATCCTACATACACTTCAGACTCCTTTTGAGACACAAGTCAGAGAATTTTACAGCAAAGGATGTTTACTCATTCAACAAGGAATTTTGGAAATGGCTGTTGATTATTTTAATAGGTCATTATCATTGCCGACAGGTGACATTTTTTTTCCATCTTATTACCAACTTGGGCGACTTTATTTAAGTGGCAAGGAAGAAACAATAAATATAATTGACCCCAAGAAAGCTACTGAATACCTACTTATTGCAAATAAATTCGGCAAAGGAATACTTAGAACCAATGAAAACTTTAAGCCAATTTTAGCTGATTGCAAATTTTTCATATCCCAGTCATATTATTTTCAATTATCAGGAATAAGGAGTGCTTATGAAACTGAAACTCTCAATAATGCTATTAATTATTGTGAGGAGGCCGTTTTACTTAATCCAAGACTTTCGCAGGGTTTTTATCATCTTGCAAAATATTACTCATACAATAATAATATTGATAAATTACTTCTAAATTTAGAAAAAGCGATATCAATAGACAGAGATTATTCATTTAAATATGAGCTAGACAAGGTATTTGAAAAAAATAAAAGTGATATTGTAAATTTTCTTGGCAGATTGAAAGACTCAAAACAAAAATCCGTAGAACCAAAACTTATTAAAGCCAAAGGCTACATTGCACAACTTGAACAAAAAAATATCTCTCAATCCTCATCTCTTTATGGAGAGTTTCAAAAGTTGAAAAATATAGTTCAGCTCGCAGAAAATGATTTTAAAACACAAACATATTTTGGCTTTGATGATTGTCAAACTAAACTTGATTCCCTATGAAAAAATTAGAAGAATTATTAAACAAACGAGATTCAGAAATTGAATCCCAAAGAAAAGCAAGTGAAGCAGCAAAAGAAGCGAGAAAAAAAGCTTTTTATGAAAGGCTTTGGTCTTATCCTCTTAATGGTGGGGGAATTGGATTTGCGATTAGCCTAGTAACTGGCTTTTTTAAAGGATGTGGGTTATTTCACTATGACCCAATGAAAGGGAATGCATATTTATTTGATACTAAAGACGCCGGTAATGGCTTTTGGACTTTGCCGCTTATTGGAATAATATTAGGACTATTATACGCAATAATTTCTGCCAACAAAGACTAAAACAGCCGCTAACATAAACTGTGTAAAAAACCAAAGAAATAACTGCTTTTTTTTAAGGTTTAGCTGAACAGTAATTTGGTTGATACAGGCTGTTGTTTTTCATCCCGATAGCTATCGGGACAAACACCTGTTTTAAAAGCTTGTTACATACTGCTATCAGCGCCTGTTTGCATTAATTCATATAGTAAGTATATTTATAGGGCGGTAGAAGTTTTTTTCACAACTTGTCCCGCCTAAGCGGGAAACTTCCGTTAGCAGCAATATTTAAGAGTCACAACGTTTCCAAAATGAACATTGAAAAAGAGCAATCCGTTGCTTTAGTAATTGGCGCCGGAGCGGTACAAAATGCTTGGAAGCCAATAATAAGAGCATTGCAGCCACTATACTTTAAAAATGAACTAACAAATAATGGAGCTACAAGCATCTTGACACGAATAGTTTATTTATTAAGATGGTTTTCTGCTGATTCATCCGACAATGAATTTAAAGTGTACAAGAAATTATTAGAAAATGCTAAGGAAAAAATATGTGAAGAAATAGGCGATTCACAACGAAATAGCGAATTGACTGTTTGGCCAGAATTTTACAATATTGTTAATCAAATAATAGTATCCAATTTTAAGCAGTTTATGGTTGTTTCAACAAATTGGGATACAGTAATTGAAGATGCAATTAATGGCACTGTAATTCCGAGCTTAGTTGGAGTAAAAAAAATAGATGCTTTACATATACATGGGAAGTATACAGACCATAAAAATATTTATTTACCCTCCGAATTGACCGAAGAACCATATAGAACTGAAGAGGAAAGGCAATATCTAGGTAAGATGCATGTGATAGCTTTACGAACGTTAC